>JBOIDB010000149.1:0-11540 GCA_050740235.1 Gammaproteobacteria bacterium | reverse complement strand
TGCCGTTCGGCGAGGAGCGCCTGCGCGAGAGCGCCAAGCACGGCTTCAGGCGGGCGATCGTTCCGGCGGCGAACGGCCGGCGCCGCATCGTGCGCGAGCTCGCGGCTCAGGATCTCGAAGTGATCGGAATTGCGCGATTGCGGGAGGCGCTCGACCGCGCGTTCGGTTGAGCCGATAACCTTACCGACTCTCGCCTGAACGGCAGCGGCCTTCTCGAAACCGTGTGCGACAGGGATGTCGCACTCGGAGCGTCCATGGACGGATTCACAGCGTTTTCGAGAAGGCCCTGCCGTGCAGGCCAACGCCCGTTCCAGTTTCGTAGGCCGAGATGAGCGCGCAGCGCGCGTTCCCGGCATGTTTCGTGGCCGAATGAATTCGGCCCTACGCGCGTTTCTGCTCCGGCATCGGCGCGTGGATGCGCACGGTCTTCACCGCGTTCTCGCTCGTCTGCAGCACCTCGATCGGATAGCCGCCGAGGCGGAAGCCGACGCCGGTCTCAGGAATCGTCTCCAGGTGCTCGACGATCAGGCCGTTCAGGGTTTTCGGGCCGTCGGTCGGCAGGCTCCAGTGCATCATGCGGTTCAAGGCACGCACGTTGATGTTGCCGTTGACGAGGTAGGTCGTCTCTGACTCGCGCCGGATGCCCCTGTGCAACTCGCCCGCCGGATCGGTGGTGAACTCGCCGACGATCTCCTCGAGGATGTCCTCGAGCGTCACCAGTCCCTGGATGTCGCCGTACTCGTCGACGACGAAACCGATGCGCCTTTTCGCGCGCTGAAACTGGATGAGCTGCAGGTTGAGCTGCGTCCCTTCCGGGACGAAATAGGGATCCTCCGACTTCTCGACGAGCAGCTCGGGCGTGAGCGTGCTCGCGGAGACAGGCTCGATGAGCTCGCGCAGATGCAGCACGCCGATGATGTGGTCGATGCCGTCGCGGTACAGCGGCAGCCTCGTATGCTGGCTCGTCCGCAGCTGTCCGAGGATGGTGCTCCAGTCGTCCTCGAGATCGATGCCCGCAATCTCGTTGTGCGGCACCATGATGTCGTCCACCGTCACCTTTTCCAGGTCGAGAATGCTGAGCAGCATGCGCTGGTGGCGCTTCGGGATCATCGCGCCGGCTTCCGCGACGACGGTACGCAACTCTTCGCTGCTCAGGGAGTGCAGCGTCGCTTCGGCGGGGGACACGCCCAGCAGTCGCAGCACCGTGTTGGACATCACATTGACGAGCCACACGATCGGGTAACAGATCTTCAGCAGCGGGTAGTAGACATAGGCGGCCGGCAGTGCCACGCGCGCCGGATGGAGCGCACCGAGGGTTTTCGGCGCGACCTCCGAGAAGATGAGCACGATCAGCAGCAGCAGCCCGGTGCCGACGGCGATGGCCGCCTCGCCGCCGAGCCGCAACGCGATGATGGTAGTGATCGATGCCGCGGAAAGGTTGGCCAGGTTGTTGCCGAGCAGGATCAGGCCGATCAGCCGGTCGGGCCGCGCGAGCAGCGATTCGGCGAGCCGCGCGCCGCGTATGCCGGAGCGCGCCCGGTGCCTGAGCCGGTAGCGGTTCAGGCTCATGAGCGCGGTTTCGGTGCCGGAGAAGAACGCGGACAGCAGCAGGAGGAGGGCGAGGACGCCGAACAGGACGGCTAGGGGAACGTCATTGTTCAATGACTCACGAACCCCACTGTTCGCCGAGGATGGCCTCGAGCACGAGCTTGCTGCCGAAGTAGGCGAGCACCAGAAAGCCGAAGCCGCCCAGCGTCAGCCAGATCGCCTTGCTGCCGCGCCAGCCGAAACGCCAGCGGCCGAGCAGCAGCACGGCGAATACCAGCCAGGCGATGACCGACAGCACGGTCTTGTGCACGAGATGCTGCGCGAGCCAGTCGTCGAGAAACACGAGCCCGCTGAACAGCGAAAGACTCAGCAGGCCGAAACCGACGCCGATCGTGACGAAAAGCACCCGCTCCATCGCCTCGACCGGCGGCAGCATGCTGATCCAGCCGGGCGGACGTCCGGCGTGCAACCGGCGTTGCTGCAGCGCCATGAGCACGGCGAGCGCGGCGGCGATGGTGAACAGGCTGTACGCCGTGACGGAGAGCAGGATGTGCGCGTCGAGCACCCAGCGCGTCGTGACCGACACGTCGCGCTGCGGGCCGAAGCCGGTGACCGCCGCGCCTATGGCGGCGCAGGGCAGCAGGAACGCGCTCAGACCCCGCAGCCGTCCGCGCAGCGCGGCGAGCAGGGCGATGACCGCGATCAGCCAGGATGTGAGCGACAGCACGTTCGTGATACCCAGCTCGAGCCCCGCGCCGCCGGCCACGGCGCTCGCCAGAAGCCAGCCGTGGAGCACGATGCCGAGGGAACCGACGATCAGCGCGGGTATCAAAAACCGGGGAAATCGGGACGTCGCTCCGGGCGCGCCGGAGCGCGCCTGCACGCCCGCGAGCCAGCCCGCCGCCAGGTAGCAGATGGGAATTGTGATCTGGAACACGGACGCGCGCGGAGTGCATGCCTTAGCTTGACGGCACGAGAAATCATCGCACACGGACCGGTGCTTTAGAAGCTTGCGGCGGTCGAATCGTTATGTAAAGCCGCTCACATGGAAGCTACACATGCGCGTGAGAATACTGGGATGCAGCGGGGGTATCGGCGCCGGCCTGCGGACGACGTCGATTCTCATCGATGACGACGTCCTGATCGATGCCGGTACGGGCGTGGGCGACCTGACGCTCGACGCCCTAAAGCGCATTCGTCACGTGTTCCTTACGCACGCGCACCTCGACCACACGGCGGGGTTGCCGCTGTTCATCGACACGGCTTTCAGCACGTTCGCCGATCGGCCGATCGAGATACACGCGCTCGCCGAGACCATCCACGCGCTCGAGACTCACATGTTCAACGGTGTGATGTGGCCGGACTTCGCCGCGCTGCCTTCGCGCGACCAGCCGGTCCTGCGGTTCACGCCGCTCGAGCCCGGCGACAGCGTGACGGTGCACGGGCGTCTCGTGCACGCCATCGAGGTGAGCCACGGCGTGCCGGCGGTCGGTTATTGCGTGCAGGCCGAGGGCAAGGTGCTCGCGTTCAGCGGCGACACCGCGCGCAACCGCACACTGTGGCCGGCGCTGAATGCGTACCCGAACATCGACGCGCTGCTCATCGAGGTTTCGTTCCCGAACCGCCAGGCGGAATTGGCGCGCCACGCCGGGCATTACTGCCCGCAGACCTTCGCCGACGATATCCGCCAGCTGCGCCACAAGCCGGAGATCTGGCTGACCGCGATGAAGCCCGGCGAAGAGCAGACGATCTACGACGAGGTGCGCGCAGCCTTGCCGCGCCTGCCCATCCACCGTCTCACACGAGGCGACGAAATCCGCCTGTAATCTCGTCGTCCCGGCGCGTCATCCCGGCGAAAGCAACCCTCGTCATCCCGGCGAAAGCAACCCTCGTCACCCCGGCGAAAGCAACCCTCGTCATCCCGACGAAGCAACCCTCGTCATCCCGGCGAAAGAACCCCGTCATCCCGACGAAGGCAATCCTCGTCATCCCGGCGAAAGCCGGGACCCAGTAAAAAACAGGCGCGCGCAGCGCGCCACATCGCCCCACCTAGCCTTCGAACCGGTTTGATACAATCGCGCTCTCGCCGACGACGAGACGCCATCCATGTTCGACCGCCTGACTGAACGTCTGAGCGACGCGACGCGTTCGCTGCGCGGACGCGGCCGCCTCGACGAAGACAACATCGCCGACACGTTGCGCCAGATCCGCATGGCCTTGCTCGAGGCCGACGTCGCGTTACCGGTCGTCAAGACGTTCGTCGCGGACGTGCGCGAGCGGGCGCTCGGTGATGAGGTCGGCCGTAGCCTGACCCCCGGCCAGGCGCTAGTGAAAATCGTCCACGACGAGCTCGTGCGCGTCATGGGTGAAGCGTCGAGCCCGCTGGATCTGCGCGCGCAGCCGCCCGCCGTCATCCTGCTGGCGGGCCTGCAGGGCTCCGGCAAGACGACCACCGCGGCCAAGCTCGCGCGCCGGCTGATCGAGCGCGAGCGCAAGAAAGTCATCCTCGTCAGCGCCGACGTCTACCGTCCCGCGGCCATTCAGCAGCTCGAGACGCTGGCCGCGCAGATCGGCGCCGGTTTCCTGCCGACCGCGCCCGATGCGAAGCCGCAGCGCATTGCCATCGAAGCGCTTGCCGAAGCCCGGCGCCGCCTGGCCGACGTGCTCATCGTCGACACGGCCGGACGGCTGCACATCGACGAGGCGATGATGCGCGAAATTCGCGAGATCCATGCGGCCGCGAATCCGGTCGAGACCCTGTTCGTGGTCGACAGCATGGCCGGCCAGGACGCGGTGACCTCCGCGCGTGCGTTCGACGAGGCGCTGCCGCTGACCGGCGTCATCCTGACCAAGGCCGACGGCGACGCACGCGGCGGCGCGGCGCTCTCGGTGCGCACGGTGACCGGCAAGCCGATCAAGTTCGTCGGCGTCGGCGAGAAGACGGACGCGCTCGAAGCGTTTCATCCGGAACGCATGGCCTCGCGCATTCTCGGCATGGGCGACGTGCTGAGCCTCGTCGAGGAAGTGCAGCACAAGGTCGACCGCAAGGAGGCCGACCGCCTGGCGAGCCGGATGCGCGCCGGGAAAGCCTTCGACTTCAACGACCTCAAGGCGCAGCTCGAGCAGATGAACGCCATGGGCGGCATCGGCGCGCTGCTCGACAAGCTGCCCGGCATGAATGTTCCGCAGGCGGCGCGCAAGCAGGTCGACGATCGGGAAGTGAGGCGGCAGATCGCGATCATCGACTCGATGACGCGCGCCGAGCGGCGCTTCCCGAAAACCATCAACGGCTCGCGCAAACGGCGCATCGCCGCGGGCTCCGGCACGCAGGTGCAGGACGTCAACCGCCTGCTCAAGCAGTTCTTAGGGATGCAGAAGATGATGAAGAAGGTGACGAAAGGGGGCATGGCTGGCCTCATGCGCGCCATGGAGGCAGGCCGCCGCCCGCCTGGCCTGCGCTGATTCGCACTGTCCCAATCGTCGTCCCCGCGAAAGCGGGCATCCCTCCACAATCGTCACCCGGCGCAAGCCGGAATACCACGCCATCCTCGTCGTTCCGGCGCAAGCCGGAATCCAGTGACATCCTCGTCGTTCCGGCGCAAGCCGGAATACCACGCCATCCTCGTCGTTCCGGCGCAAGCCGGAATCCAGTGACGATTGCACAGCGATCCCGGCTTTCGCCGGGGTGACGCGCCGGGACGACGATTGCACAGCGATCCCGGCTTTCCGCCGGACGACGGAGGCGGGACGTCCGGGAACTTCGCGCCCGGTACACTTTCCCCCCGATTCGAGTAAAATGCCCGGTTTGCTTCGCATGGCCGGACGATTCCGGCCGCCAACAGGACAAATCGATGGTCAGCATTCGCCTTTCCCGCGGCGGGGCCCGGGGATACCCGTTCTATCACGTCGTGGTCACCGACAGCCGGAACCGCCGCGACGGCCGCTATATCGAGCGCCTGGGGTTCTTCCGGCCGAACGCCGTGCCGGGCGAGGAGACGCTGCGTATCGATGTCGCGCGCGCCGACTACTGGATCGGCGAGGGCGCGAAGCCTTCGGAGCGTGTGACCAGGCTGCTCGACGGCATCCGGAAAGGCAAGATCGCGACGGTCGCGGCGAAGCCGATGGCGGCGAAGGCAGAGACTGCCGAGCCGGCGGCCGAAGAGCCCAAGGTCGCGAAGCCGAAGGTGGAGAAGGCTGAGGCCGCGTCGCCCGAGGCCGAGCGCGGTGAGGGCGAGCGCGCCGAGGCCGAGAGCGCGGAGGGCGAGGAGTCGGCCTAGGCGTCGTCCTGGATCGAGGCCTCCGCCGGGACGAGATCGTGCCAGCCGAAGTCCGGCGCGTTCCGCTCGGCGACATCACGGGCGTCTACGGGGTACGCGGCTGGGTCAGGATCCGGTCCTCGACCGAGCCGAAGGAACGGATCATCGAATATTCGCCCTGGTCGATCGCCCATGACGGAATGTGGCGCGAATGGCAGGTCGAGGACGGACGCCGGCACGGCGAATCCGTCGTCGCGAAGCTCGCCGGCATCGATGAACGCGACGCCGCGGCAGAGTTGATCGGCGCCGAGATCGCGGTGCCGCGGTCGCGTCTCCCGGCGACGCGGGAGAACGAATTTTACTGGGTCGATCTGATCGGCCTGAAGGTGCAGACGCAGGAGGGCATCGCGCTCGGCACGGTCGAGCGGCTGCTCGAAACCGGCGCGAACGACGTGCTCGTGGTGCGCGACGACGCTCGGGAACGGCTGATCCCGTTCGTGATCGAGAAGGTCGTCCGCGAAGTCGACCTTGAAGCCGGCGTGCTTCGGGTCGACTGGGCTCCGGATTGGTGAGCGGACCGGCGTGCGCATAGCAGTCGTCACGCTGTTCCCGGACATGGTCGAGGCGGTGCTCGGCTGGGGCGTGATCGGCCGCGCCGTGGAGCGCGGCGTGATCGGGCTGGAAACGTTCAGTCCGCGCGATTTCGCGCGCGATGCGCACCGCACCGTGGACGACCGCCCGTACGGCGGCGGGCCCGGCATGGTCATGAAAGTGGGCCCGCTGCGCGAGGCGATCGGCGCCGCGCGGCAGGCGGTGCCGGCCGGAAGCGCGGTGATTGCATTGAGCGCCGCGGGGCGCCGGTTCGATCAGCCGACGGCGCGCGAGCTGGCGGCGATGCCGGGGCTCGTGCTGCTCGCCGGTCGCTACGAGGGCATCGACGAGCGCGTGATCGAGCGCGATGTCGACCTGGAGCTGTCGATCGGCGACTATGTCCTGTCGGGCGGCGAGATACCGGCGCTGGCCGTGATCGACTCGGTCGCGAGGCTGCTGCCGGGCGCGCTCGGCGATCCGGAGTCGGCCGGGCAGGACTCGTTCGCCGACGGGCTGCTCGAGGCGCCGCACTACACGCGGCCGGACGAGATCGACGGCCAGAGGGTGCCGGAGGTGCTGCTCGGCGGCGACCATGAGGCGATCCGGCGCTGGCGGCTGAAGCAGGCGCTCGAGCGCACTCGGCTGCGCAGGCCCGAGCTGCTCGCGGGTCTGGAGCTGACAGACGAGCAGCGCGCGATTTTGCACGATCTGAGTAAACGGGACGCCGACGACGCGTAGCACGTTCGAGAACCGTCTTTCTGTCATCTGTCATCTGTGATCTGTTATCTGAGCCGGAGGCGCCATGAAAAACATCATCGAAACCATCGAGCAGGAACAGATGTCCCGCAAGATTCCCGACTTCGCGCCCGGCGACACCGTCGTCGTGCAGGTCAAGGTGACGGAAGCCAACCGCGAGCGCCTGCAGGCCTACGAAGGCATTGTGATCGCCAAGCGCAACCGCGGCCTCAATTCGTCGTTCACGGTGCGCAAGCGCTCGCACGGCGAAGGCGTGGAACGCGTCTTCCAGACCTACAGCCCGGCCATCGGCGAAATCCAGGTGAAGCGCAAGGGCAGCGTGCGGCGCGCCAAGCTCTACTACCTGCGCGATCTGAGCGGCAAGGCGGCGCGCATCAAGGAGAAGATCTAACCTCCCTCGTCGTCCCGGTGAAAGCGACGAAGGCATCGTCGTTCCGGCGAAAGCGACGAAGGCATCGTCGCCCCGGTGAAAGCGACGAAGGCATCGTCGCCCCGGTGAAGCGACGAAGGTATCGTCGTCCCGGCGAAAGCCGGGATCCAGTAAAACAATACTCTGGGTCCCGGCTTACGCCGGGAAGACGAACATGTTTGCGGGCAGCGGACGGCGAGCACGGGCACGTGAAGTTTCTCTTTCTGATATCTGTCGTCTGTCTAATGTCCGCCACTGGCTGCGCCTCGCTCGCGGGCCGCGCCGCCGGCGGTTTCGCCGACAATCTTTCCTCCGCCATCCGCAACCAGAACGATCCCGAGACCGTGCGCGCGGCTGCCCCTGCGTATCTGCTGCTCATGGACAGTCTGCTGCAGGACGGTGCGGACAACGCCGGCCTGCTCGCGGCCGCGGCGAATTTCTACGCGCTCTACGGCGTGGTGTTCGTCGAGGATCCCGTGCGCTCGATGCGCCTGAGCGAGCGGGCGCGCGATTACGGCAACCGCGCGCTCTGCGCTCGCGAAGAGGCGACCTGTAATTGGCGGCGCATGAGCGTAGATGCATTCGGCGAAGTACTCGGGCGTCTCGGTGAGGACGACGCGCCGGCGCTCTACAGCTTCGCCGTGAGCGAGCTCGCCTATCTGCGCGCGCACAGCGAGGATTATGCGGCGCTCGCCGAGCTGCCCAAGGTCGAAGCCGCGCTCGATCGGATGATCGAGCTCGATGAAACCTACCAGAGCGGCAGCGCGCACGTGCTCCTCGGCGTGCTGAACACGCTGCGGCCGCCGTCGCTGGGTGGACAACCGGATGTCGCGCGCAGGCATTTCGAGCGCGCGATCGAGCTGTCGCAAGGCCGGGATCTCGGCGTCAAGGTCGAGTACGCGCGTTCGTACGCGCGCCTGCTCTACGATCGCGAGTTGCACGACCGGCTGCTGAACGAGGTCGTGGAAGCGGACCCGAACGTGCCCGGCCTGGTGCTGTCGAACACGCTGGCGCAGGCGGAAGCGCGCAAGCTGCTCGCCTCCGCGGACGCCTATTTTTAACGGAGTTGGTCGTGGGATGGCCGAGGTTTGCAGGGCCGGTTTCAGCCGGCCACGGGTAAATACGCATTGCAAGGCCGGCTTCAGCCAGCCACGGAGATTACACATGAGCCGATTCGCGGCTGTCATCGCCACATTGCTTCTGACTCCCGCCGTGGCCGGCGCGGCGACCATCAAGATCGCCACGCTCGCGCCCGAGTCCTCGGCCTGGATGAAGGACATGCGCGCCGGGGCCGCCGAGGTGCTCGAGCGCACCGACGGCCGCGTGACGCTCAAGTTCTACGGCGGCGGCGTCATGGGCAACGACCGCCAGGTGCTGCGCAAAATCCGCGCGGGCCAGCTCCAGGGCGCGGCGTTCACGCTGAGCACGCTCGCCGAGCGTTTTCCCGACATGAACCTGTACGGCCTGCCGCTCATGTTCAACTCCCTCGAGGAGGTCGACTACGTGCGCGAGCGCATGGACCGCGAGCTGATGCAGGGTCTGGAGCGCGCCGGCCTCGTCAGCTTCGGCATCGCCGAGGGCGGCTTCGCGATGGTCATGTCGAACGTGCCGGTGCGCAGCCTCAACGACCTCGAAGGTCAGAAGATGTGGCTGCCCGAGGGCGACGAAATCAGCTTTGCCGTCATGGACGCGCTCGGCGTTTCGCCGGTGACGCTGCCGATCAGCGACGTGCTGACGGGATTGCAGACCGGGCTCATCGACATCATCGGCAGCTCGCCGATCGGCGCGCTGGTGCTTCAGTGGCACACGCGGGTCGATTACATGACCGATCAGCCCCTGAGCTACATCGCCGCCGCGCTGGTCGTCGAGAAGAAAGCGTTCGAGCGCCTCGAGGACGCGGACCAGGACATCCTGCGCGACGTGATGACGCGCATTTATGAAGAGCTGGATCTTCAGAACCGCGTGGACAACGCGAAAGCCCGCGAAGCGCTCGTCGAGAACGGCATGAGAGTCGTCGAGCCTGCGCGCGGCGAGCTGGCGAAGTGGCGCCGCAACGTCGCGGCAGCGATCGACAAGCTGGGCGCGAGGGGCGAGTTCACTCCGGCGCGCTACACCGAGCTGCGAGGCTATCTCGAGGAGTTTCGCGCGGGCGACCAGCGAAGCGCGGCTCGGTGAGCCCTGCGTTCCTCGGGCGCCTCGATCGCCTGGGTCGCCGGCTCGAGAACGCCTCGCTGGTGCTGCTCCTGAGCGCGATGATTGCGCTCGCGGCGGCGCAGATCTTCCTGCGCAACGTGCTCGACAGCGGCCTCGTCTGGGCCGACGAGCTCTTGCGTATCCTCGTGCTGTGGGTGGCGATGCTCGGCGCGGTCGCCGCGAGCCGCGACCGCCATCAGATCACCATCGACATCCTGTCGCGATTCCTGCCGCAACGCGCGCGCATCGTCACCGGCCTTCTGGTCGATCTCTTCACCGCCGGCATCGCCGGCTTGCTCGCCTGGCACTCGGGCCGCTTCGTCGCGGAGACCCTCGAGTACGGCGACCGGATCCTCGGCGACCTGCCGGCCTGGCTGTTCCAGGCGATCCTGCCGGTCGCGTTCGGGCTCATCGCCTGGCGTTACCTGTTGTTCTTCCTCGGGCGTATCGGCGAGTTGCGCCGGGCATGATCCTCGTCGGCGCCGCGCTGATCCTGCTGGCGCTCCTTGGGGCGCCACTGTTCGCAGTGATCGGCGCGAGCGCCATGTGGGGCTTCCATCAGGCCGGCGTCGATCTGTCGGTCGTCGGCATCGAGGTCTTCGGCATTGCCGAGACGCCGATCCTGCTCGCGATCCCGCTGTTCACGTTCGCCGGCTACCTGCTGAGCGAAAGCGGTGCGCCGCGGCGGCTTGTGCGCGTGACGTCCGCCTTGCTCGGCTGGATGCCCGGCGGGCTCGCGATCGTCTCGCTGGCCGCGTGCGCGTTCTTCACGGCTTTCACCGGCGCCTCCGGCGTCACGATCATCGCTCTCGGCGCGCTGCTTTATCCGGCGCTCAACCAGGCCGGCTATCCGGAGCGCTTCAATCTGGGCCTGGTCACGTCGTCGGGCAGCCTCGGCCTGCTGTTCGCCCCGTCGCTGCCGCTCATCCTGTACGGCGTCGTAGCCGAAGTGCCGATCGAGCAGCTTTTTCTCGCCGGCGTGTTTCCAGGGTTGGTCATGCTCGTCTTCCTGTCGGCATACAGCACCTGGATCAACCGCCACAACCGCACGCCGCTGGGCGAGTTCTCGTGGGGTGAAGCGGGCAGCGCGCTGCGCGAGGCGATCTGGGAGCTGCCGCTGCCGTTCGTCGTGCTGGGCGGAATATACAGCGGCTACTTTGCCGTCTCCGAGGCCGCGGCCGTCACGGCGCTCTACGTGCTCGTCATCGACGTGCTCGTGCTGCGCGAAATCCCCGTGCGCGAGCTGCCGCGCATCATGCGCGAGTCGATGGTGCTGGTCGGCGGCATTTTCCTCATCCTCGGCCTGTCGCTCGCTTCGACGAGCTACATGATCGGCGCCGACGTGCCGCAGAAGCTGCTGGCCGCGATCGGCGACTACGTGGCCGGGCCGCAGACCTTCCTGCTGCTGCTTCTGGTGTTCCTGCTGATCCTCGGTGCGTTCCTGGATATTTTCTCGGCGCTGGTGCTGGTCGTGCCGCTCATCCTGCCGGTCGCGATGCAATACGACATCGACCCGGTGCATCTGGGCATCGTGTTCCTGGCGACCATGCAGCTCGGTTACCTGACGCCGCCGGTCGGCCTGAACCTGTTCATCTCGAGCTATCGCTTCAATCGCTCGATCGTCAGCGTCTGCCTGGCGACGCTGCCGTTCCTGCTGATCCTGCTGCTGGCGGTGATTCTGATCACCTGGTGGCCGGCGCTGTCGCTGACCCTGCCGGGGCGGTAGTAAGATATGGACTCTCTGGATACCCGTCGTTCCGGCGGCGAAAGCTGCCACAGGTCCGTCG
>JBOIDB010000148.1:0-19889 GCA_050740235.1 Gammaproteobacteria bacterium | reverse complement strand
AAGCGGAAGTCCGGTTTCCTGCTTCTGCCGCCGAAAAGCAGACGATCCGCTATCGGCCCAGCTTCCGCCCTCATAGGATCAGCTGCACCGCCATGCGGCGCACGTCGGTAGCCGGCGCCAAGCAGCGGCCCTATAGTAGCGCGAACGGCGATACGTATTCGTTATTTTTGTCCTGCGCGGGGCGCCAATTAAAAATGGGTCCATTCCGGTCACATCGTTTACACCTTATTCCGGCGGTGGGTGTCAAGATAGTTGTCGCACGGTTGCGGGAGCTTCGTTCGTCGATACCGGGTCTGGATTGAGGGTCACGGGCCCGATCGGAGTCCAGTTACGAATGCCACCGGTCCACCGCTCCGGGTTGGAACTTCGGACACGCTCGTAGAGCTGACGACGACGGGCAAGTATGTCGTGCTCGCGGCCGAAGTGGCGGTCGTCGGGCGTCACGTAGCGGATGGCGCTGTGGCGATGGACGCCGTTGTACCAGTCGACGAAGCGCGCGACCCAGCGCTGTGCCGAGTCGATGTCGGCGAACGGCAATCGCGGGTAGGCCGGCGTGTGTTTCAGCGTTCGAAAGAGGGCCTCCGAGTACGGATTGTCATCGGAGACATGAGGCCGGCTGAAGGACGGAACAACGCCGAGCCACCGCAGGGTGGCGATCATGGTGCTGCTGCGCATCGGTGCGCCATTATCCGAATGGAGCACGAGACCACGGGGATCGACATTACCATTGCGACAGGCCTGCGTGACGAGTTCGGCTGCCACGGCGGCGGACTCACGCGCGGCGATTCGCCATCCAACGATGCGGCGGCTCCAAACGTCCATTACCAGGTACAGATGCAGATAGGTGCCGCGCACCGTCGTCGGCAGCCAGGTTATGTCCCAGCTCCAGACCTCGTTCGGTTGAGTGGCGCAGTGGACCGTGCGGGCACGCGTCACATGCTTTCGACTTGCGGTTCGCTTCTGGCGGCGAAGTCCGTGACGCTGCTGAACGCGGTACAGGGTCGACTCCGAGGCAAGGTACAGGCCCTCGTCGGCCAGCTGTGGGACCAGTTGATTCGGCGACAGACCGGCGTACCGGGAACTCGTCAGCACACTTAAAACCTGAGCCTCCTCGATGGCTGAAAGGGCATTGGGCGGGCGGCGATGAGGACCACATCGGCCATCCTCGCTTCCGGGCTGCTTGCGCCAACGCTCAACGGTGCGTGCCGAGATGCCGATGGCGTGGCATGCCGCCATTAATCTGGCACCTGAAGCTTGCGCTTCGGCGATCGCGGAAAGGATCAGTTCTCGCTCTCTCCGCCGATATCGTCGTCCTCGTCTTGGTAGATGCTCTCCACCGTTTTTTTTAGAACGAGGAGTGCCGCAGCTTCGGCAAGCGCCTTCTCCTTCCGCGCGAGCTCACGCTCCAGCTTGCGGATGCGCTTGGCTGTCGCCAAGGATGCTCTGCCACCTTCCTCCAGGGCGAGTCGCCACTGCTCGAAGTCAGCCAGCTTGACCCCCTGGCGCTCGAGATACGCCGCCAGCTCTTCGCCGGTCAGCGCAGACGCTTCGGCCAGAATCCGTGCCTTCTGCTCGACGCTCCACTGCCGAACGATGGGCTTCTCGGTCGCCACGAATGGTAGGCTACGCGCCTCAGCCAGCCAGCGCGACAGGTTCTGCTGCCGCACGCCGCTTTGTCGTGCCAGCTCACTGGCACTGATCGCCTCTTTGCCGGTAAGTCGCTGAATCATCTTTTGTTTGAAGGCGACGGAATACGGCCTGGTCATTGTTAGTTCTCGCAGCCATAGCACACATTTGGATCGATGCGACAACTATCCTGACACAGGGGGTCGGTTGGACGGGTAAGCGTTGCGTCGGTTGGACGGGTAGGCGTTGCGTCGGTAGGACGGGAAGCGTTGCGTCGGTAGGACGGGTAAGCGTTGCGCCGGGACGACGGGTAGCGTTGCGCCGGGATGACGAAATGAAACTTGAGTTATGTGAAATGCTGCGCCTGCGCGCGTGCTCTTTTTCTTGACACTTCGTGCCCGCCGGTGAGAGTCTCACACTCCTGACAAGGGCAAACCCTTCGAAAGAAGGGGACGCAAAGCCACCGGTCTAAGGGGAGTTTTCCCACGACAGCGGGGTTGCCAGCGATGCACGCAATCGTCATCTTTTTTTCGGCCGCGCGCCGCGCGCGCCGATATCCCTCTGATCGCTTACCGGGCAGTGGACGGCCGTCCGCCGTTCATGGGCGTGGTTTGCGTTGCGCATCCGTTCGCCGGATCGAACGGGCGCCGTGAGATTCCGGTTGCCAGCAGGAGACTCGAGTCATGTCGCTCAATGACCTGTTCATGATCACGCCGTACGCCGCGCTGTCCGGCTTCATCTGGGTGGTGCTGATCGTCGCATTGCTCTACGTTGCCCGCGCCCCGGCGCACGACGCGATTCGCGCCGTCAGCCGCATGCTGCACAACTCGCTGCGGGTCGCCGCACGCGCGGCGCAACGCGGCGAGTCCCGGCTTGCGGAGCGCAATCGCGAAGTGCTGCTCGCGGCCGGCCGCGAGGCGAAGGAACGCATCATCGAGCGCGAGTTCGACCGCATCGGCGCTTCCGTGAGCCGCGACCTGGCGCACTATCCGACGCTCAATCGCTCGTTGAGCGAAGCGATCACGCGAATCGAGTCCGATCATGCGGAATCGACCGTCGAGCCGCCGGCGCCGCCCGCGTGGATCAAGGCCGTCGAAGCCGTGGTAAGGATCCCGAGCCAGGGCGACGCGATGGTCGGCCAGGTGCTCGAGGAGATCCGCAAGTCGCTCATCAAGGCGCAGGAAACTGCGATCGCCGCCTATCGCGACTCGAGTCGCGAGCGCCACGCGATCCTCGCGCGCATGCGCCCGGCCTGGCGGCGCATCCAGTCGAGCCTGACGCAGGTCGATCGCAACATCCAGAGCCTGCTCGAGCGTTCGCGTTCGGTCGACCGGCACATGGCCGAGTATGCCGAGATCATCAAGGGCACGGAGCGCGCCGTGGCGACCTTGTCGTCGTCGTCGCTCGTGCACTTCTTCATCTCGCTGTTCGTGCTCTGCGTCGCCGCGGGCGGTGCCGCCATCAACTTTTCGCTGATCGCCCGGCCGATGGCCGAAATGGTCGGCGGCACCAACTTCATCGGCAGCTACCGTGCCGCCGATATCGCTGCGCTGGTCATCATCCTGGTCGAGATCTCGATGGGCCTGTTCCTGATGGAGTCGCTGCGCATCACGCGGCTGTTCCCGGTCATCGGCGCGCTGGCCGACAAGACGCGCGTGCGCATGGTCTGGATCACGTTCGTGGTGTTGTTCCTGCTCGCCAGCGTCGAAGCCGGCCTCGCTTACATGCGCGAAATCCTCCTCCAGGACGAGCTGGCCACTTCGGCGATGCTGCGTGGCGATGATGCCGGCGTGCTGACGGCCGAGCACTTGTGGATCACCACGGCGGCGCAGATGATGATGGGCTTCATCCTGCCGTTCGCGCTGGTCTTCGTCGCCATTCCGCTGGAGACCTTCGTGCATTCGTTGCGCACGGTGCTCGGCCTCGCCGGTATCGGCGCGCTGCGTCTGCTGGCTGCGCTGCTGCGCGTGCTGGGCAACCTGGCCCGCTTTGCCGGCACGCTGCTCGAGCATCTGTACGATCTCGCGATCTTCCTGCCGCTCTGGGTCGAGCACATGGTGCTCGGCCGCGGGCGAGAGGCGAAGCCCGCATCCGACGGCAGCGCGACATCCGATCTGTTCCCCCGGGAGGTGCGTTGATGAACGCTTTGCGAACTCTTCATCGTTCTTTCTTCGTGCTCGCTTCGATCGCGCTCGGCGCGTGCGCTGAGTCGGACGTGCCGCACAACTCCGGTGTGTATCTGCTGCTGGACACTTCCGGCACGTACACGCAGGAGATCGACAAGGCGCAGCAGATCATCAGCTACACGCTGACGCGGCTCCAGCCCGCCGACAGCTTCGCCGTTGCGCGCATCGACACGGGAAGCTTCAGCGAGAAGGACATCGTTGCCAAGACGACTTTCGACGAGCGGCCGAGCATGGCAAACGCGCAGAAGCGCCAGTTCCAGGAGCGCATCGAGGGCTTCGTCGACGACGTGCGCCCGTCACAATACACCGACATCACCGGCGGCCTGCTCCAGGCGGTCGAGTATCTGAACGAGAAGGCGCCCGGGCAGAGAACGATCCTGATCTTCTCCGACCTGAAGGAGGATCTGGAGAAGGGTTACGTGCGGGACATTCCCATAGACTTCAGCGGCTATGACGTCGTCGCGCTCAACGTGACGAAGCTGCGCTCGGACAACGTCGACCCGCGCGAGTATCTGGACCGCCTGGAGGCTTGGCAACAGAGGGTCGAGTCCGGTGGCGGAGAGTGGCGGGTGATCAACGACCTCGACCGGCTGGAGCGCATCCTGCCCAACTGAAGGCCAGCCAGTGGGCCGCCATTATGCTTTCGCGGCTTCCTCTTTGATCGCTTCTTCCGCCTGAGCCATGAAGGCGGTCAGATCCGTGAATTTCCCGCCGTTGCTCACCTGTTCGAGCACATGGAGGCCGAGTGCGCGGTAGCTCTCGAACTGCGACTCGGTAAACCACTGATCGGCCGTCGGTTCGTGCGGAAACATGGGACGGCTTTCCGCGTAGCTGTAGACATCGTAAGGCACCGGCTCACCGCCGCCGCGCAAGGTCGGTTTGATGTAGATGAGCTTGCCGTCCCGGGCGCCGTCACCGTCGATGTCGCTATAGCGGACATTCGCTAATGCGCAGTACAGGCCCGGTCCCTCTTTCGAGCGCGGCAGGATGCGTATCGGCTGGAATACGATGGAGATGCCGAGGTCGATGCGAATCTTGCGGATTGCGTTGCCGAGATCCTCGAAAGCGAACTTGTCGTCCTGACCAGCATCGCTGGCCAGTATGTACTGGCATCGCCGCAGCACGACCTCGTACAGCCCGAGGTTGTCAAAATGGCCGCCGTCGGAGAGATTCACGTAGCGGCCGGTATTGGTCGTCAACCCGAATAGCTCGGCCAGCAGCGGCCGCACGGCCTGCCGCGGACCCGGCGCCTCGTAAGTCTCATTTCCGTGGCGATTGGTGTTGCCCAGCCAGGCCCCGAGCCGCGCGTTGAACAAGGTCAGGAGAAATCCGAGGACCGGCGAAGAGCAGAAACCCATGTTCGGATTGGCCGCAGCGCCAGAAATTGTCACTGCCGTTCCAACCGAGATGCCGCCGAACCCGCCGTACTGCCTGGAGCGTCGGTAACCTTCGTGGAAGTTTCCGCAATAGAACGGCGTCATCGAGAACGACTCCGCCTTACGCTGCTGCCAGGCAAGCTTCCCGGCGCCGCTCACGAGGTTGAGCGTGGCATTGATGATGGGCAGTGGCCGTTGCGAATCCTCGTGCCACAGATCATGCAGCCGCACATTGTCTTCGAGCGCAAAGCCGGTGAAGGGGTCCGGCTTGCGCTCGAGGTTCGATGCGCCCAGGTAGGCGCGCACCAGCCGGTTGCGATACAGCCCGTGCAAGGAGAAGCGGTTGACGTTCACGAAGAGTCCCGCCAGCAGTGCCAGCGCGCATAGTGCGGGCGGCACGGCCAGAAACAGCAGTGGTGCCGTCAGCGACAATTCGGGCGTCTCGATGTCCAAGCGAGCTGTCACGTCGAATGCGCCGGGCGATCGGGTGACGAGCTCGCCAAGCCAGATAGTGCCCCAACCCACTGCGATGATCACGCAGATAGCAAAGAGCGGCGCTGCCGCGGCAAGCGCCAGCTTGCGTACCCCCGTCACGCCACCGTTCGGATGGTCTGTCGCAGCAGTTTTTGCGCCGCCGCCGATGAACGCCGCCACCATGCCCGACGCGCCTCCGAGCGCCGCCACGATGCCCTTCAGCAGCGCACCGAGATCCATGCGTTCGAACAATTCCAGAAGATAGCCACCCAGAAAGCAGATCGTGGTAACGGCCACCCAGCCTACGGCTATGAGCAGTACCCAACCAGACAGGCGCGCCCACCATTCGCGGTCGGCCTCGTCGGCGACCGAATGTTCTTCGTCCCTGACACCGCTGATGCTGGCGATAGCGATGAAGAACGTCCGCGCCAGCAGGTACAGCGCCAGCAGCAGCGGCATTGCAAGCACCACGTACAGGACGGGGCGGTTGTAGAGAGGCACCAACCACCAGTTCACCATGCCGATGAGGAGTGCTGCAGCGATTGCGCCTGACACGACGAGCGCGCACAGCTCACGCAGGGATCCGCGGCGCCATACTCGTGCGTCGACGGCAACCGGATCCTTTTCGGCCACACCGGCAGGATGGCCGGCGGTGACCCCGGCGGGCGCGACATCAACTCGGGGCGGCAGCACCGTGCGCAACTCAGCGATCAGCCAGCCTATGACGGGTATGACGATGCACCAGACGACCGCGAAGCCGAGGAGTAGGCGCGTTTGCGCCGACGTCGGATCGGCATTCTCGTAGAGCCACGGCACCCGTAATTCAATCGCGGCCCAGGACAACGCGCCTGAGGCGAGGTAAACCGGGAACGCGCAACTCCAGAGAAACACGCTCTGTGGCGTTTTCGGCTGCTTGGTGAAGCGCCGGCGCCAATAGATCGAAACACTGGCATAGATCTCGATTGCGAGAGCCGTGACCAACAGGAGCCGCGCCGAGACGGTTCCGAGTCCCTCACTCTTGACGAACAGCAGAAAGAGCAAGGGTAGCGCGATTACACTGGCAAGCAGCGGGATGACCACGAGCCAGTTCAGGATCAGATTGCGCACGACAATCGCGACGGCCGACCAGGTATCGCCCGAAAAAAGTCCGAGCCGCGGCGTCAGGTAGTTGCTGTATTCGCGCAAACCGTCGATCGGCCCGGCTTCCGGCGCCAGCGGATTGCGATTCGTCTGATCTGCCTCGCGCAGATTGTCGAGCACCGTCGCTGTGCCCACACGACGCATCCAGGTCCGCAGCCAACCCGCAATGTAGCCGCCTCCGGAAACGCTCGACAGGTAATCGAACTGGCCGAGCAAATTATGTTGCGCCAGACACTGGACCACGCCAAGATTGAAGGTGGCGCTGCGAATTCCACCGCCGGAAAGGCACAGCGCGGAAAGCGGGCCTTTGCCGCCGGACGGGGCAGGGGCTCTTTCCGCGTCCAACGACCCGCCCGATGCATCCCGGTTCGCCGAGCCATGCAGGCCCCGGTAAAGTTGCCGGAGGTTTTCGGTCCGCTTCGCCGCCCGCTCCGGATCGTCCGGCTGGGTGGAAAAGCCCTCCGGCACGAAGTCCCGCAGCCAATGCGGCCGCAGAGCATGCACTTCGGCCAGCAACACCTGGTTGATCGTGAACGGACCGGTCTCGTTCAGTTTACGTGGCCCGGAATCTCGCATGTCGGCTACCCCTCAGGATCGACCCGCCACTGTCGGCCGTGCCAAGATGAGATCCAATTCTATGCCGAAATTCACACCCCAAAGCATTGTGAAACTCGGTGCGCTGGAAATCCATTACCACGCTGCCCTGCAGGGCGATTCAGACACGGTGCTGGTGATGGTGCACGGCTTCGGTGCCTGCCTCGAATCCTGGCACGATATCTACTCCGCTCTGTCCGCCCGGTTTTCCGTCGTCGGACTCGACCTCAAGGGTTCGGGGTTTTCATCGAAACCGGCGGAGAATAGCTATGCGCCGCTCGATCAGGCGAAAATCCTCACGGCCTTTCTGAAAACGCTAGGCACCAGAAAAATCGTTCTGATCGGACATTCATTGGGAGGCGGTATTTCGCTGCTCGCTTATCTCCATAATCTGGACGTCGACGGAGGTCTCGACATCGTCGGCCTGGTTCTCATAGACAGCGTCGGGTATCCGCAGCCACTCCCCTTTTTCGTCAACGCGATGCGCAATCCCGTTACGCGATTCCTCGTGCAGCTATTGACCCCGGAGCACAGGGTGAAACTGGTTCTCGACAAAGCATTCGAGGTCAAGGCCCGTATCACGCCCGACCGGGTGGAGCGTTACGCGTTCTTTCTTCGGTTGCCCGGGGCGAGCACCGCGCTCGCGCGGACCGCGGAGCGCGTGCTTCCTCCCGATCTGGAAAGCATCGCGGCCAGGTTTCCTGAAATCCACGTACCCGTGCTCATCATCTGGGGCGAAAAGGATCGGGTGGTACCGCCCGAGAATGCCCACCGCTTTCACGCCGACATCCCGCATTCGCAATTGTTGATTCTACCGGAAACCGGTCATGTTCCACACGAAGAGCGTCCGCAGCTTGTCATAGACGCAATCAGCCGGTTTATCAGGTCGATTTTTCATCCATGATTGATCCGATCACCTCATCACAATCTTAGAAAAACTCATTGCTTGTGCGGGGCGCCTCGGGCTAGACGTTCCATTTGCACACGATGAATCGCAACTGACCGCGTATTCCCGGAGTTGTGTCGCTCTCGAACGGAATGGTTATTTCGATCTTGCTGCCGTGGATTTTCGTGGGATCGAGCGGCCTGGTGGCCTCTCCGAGCTTGTCGGACTGCCAATCGAATTTGACTTGCCATTCCCGGCTGCCACTCGTCGGCGGTATCATCTCCAGCACCAGCGAATCGCGGAACAGATAGCTGCCTTCGTAGTGCTTGTTGAGCCAGAGTGCCTTGTCGACTTCATAGTCGGGTACACGCACTCCCAGGGTCAAACTATAAGCAAGCGATTTGCGGCGGGTATTCACGCGCCAATGATTACCGAGAAACACGGTCGAGAGGTAGACGCTCCTCGCCGCTTTTTTCTTTGGATTGTGAAAATCCTCATGACTGAGACACGCGACCGAATCTTCCTCGGCAACACGGCGTGTCAGGTACCATAGCTTGCCCCGCGGCGAGGCGAGCAGCTCGAACTGATAGAGCGCTCTCACCTCCCTGCCTTTATCGACTTCTTTCTGAATATCCTCAGGCAGCGTGATCTCGTCGATATCGAGCCAGATATCCGCGCGCAAATCGCCGAACAGGAAACGGATGAGATTCTGATAGGATTCCTCGCTGTTGACGATGCCGAAGAAACCCGAATGAGAGCGGTATGCATATGCCGTCGCACAGGGCAGCGAAACCTCGCCGGCGGAGTTGATCCCCCACACTGAGGCATTCTCCACCCTGACGAGCCCGTCGCTGCCGTGACCGGCGAAGGTGCGCGACACGCCGGCTGCGGCGCCATAATCGGCACGATTCGTCGCGACAACGCAAAAGAAACGTTCTGACGGAAAAGCGTTTTCCGGCAGCCAGTCGACCCGCTTTGTCTTTGCAAACAGCGCCTTGACGTTCAAATATCCGGCCATTCGCTCACGATTGAAATTGTCCATGTCGCTCAGTTTGAGCCAGTCGGGAACATTGATGCCGCCGATATCTATTCCGTTGTGCGGCGTGGCGTAGGTAAAGACCTTATCGATACAGTCCCTGGCTTCCTTGACCGAATGCTTCGTATTCTGCAGAAATGCGCGACAGACGAGCCCGCCCATCGAATGCCCGACTAGATAGCAACGGAAGGTTTTTCTGGTCAGCCCGTTCTTCCGATCGCTGCACACGAGATCACGCACCCTCAGCACCAATTCGCCCAATCCCTGGGCAAACTGTTCGACCTTCGGAGTCTTGCCTGTGCCCAGCAGGTCCGAAGCCGAGTCGTAATAGCGATAAATGACCACGGACCGCGACGGAATCGGGTCGGTCCAACCCTCGTCCATGATATCCAGCCCGTTCTCGTACACATCCGTGTAGTCGAAGTCCGACCTCAGCCTGACGAGCGGCGACTCGAAGATCAGCTTCTTGGCCGGCTTGCTCTTGTCCGGCGTTGCCCGGTAGACGGTTGTGCCGATATTGAATCCGCAGAACGGATCGGCAGTAGTCTGGTCGATCTCATCCCGCGACATCGCATAGCCGCGCACGTAGATAATCGGATAGTAAGGAGATGGATTAGCGGCCATGCAAACCTCCCGACACTTATCGTATGTGCGGTATCAGAAAATCATTGACTCGTCGAAACAACCGAGTATACCCACCGGTCGATCGGCTGTGGCACGAAAGGTGGGGTGGTTGTCCGTCCGCTTGGGACGAAGGGCGCTAAAGTTCTCCGAGGTTCTGTTCTACTCGAAGGAACTCGCAGCCGACGTCGAAACGTCTTTCCAATAGGCAACCAACGGGAGGATCTGCTTCAATCTTGCGGCAGGTGCTCTTTCAGAAACGCCCGCAGGCCGTCGACATAAACGGTTCCGCTCGCAAGGAAGCCCTCGTTGTGGCTGCCGGTAATGCGCAGCATCGTCTTCGGCTCCTTTGCGGCCGCGAAAATCGCTTCGCCATGCTCGAACGGAATGATTTCATCGTCCGGGCTGTGCACGACGAGCAGCGGACAGGTGATTTGCGCGGCGTAGGCTTCGGTGTCGTAATCGAAGCGCGACAGAAGTCGCACCGGAAAGTACCAGTAGTGGTGCGCGGCGATGTCCGGTGCCGACGTGAATGCAGACTCCAGGATCAAGGTAGCCGGACTTGTGCGGCTCGCGAGCTGCGCGGCGATGGCCGCACCGAGCGAGCGGCCGAACAGCACGATGCGCTCGGAGACGATCGCCCGGTCTTCGGTCAGGTATCGCCATGCCGCGCCGGCATCTTCATAAGTGCCGTATTCGCTCGGCGTTCCCTCGCTCTTTCCGAAGCCGCGGTAGTCGAAAATGAAGACGCTGAGACCGAGCCGGTTGAACAGGGCGATGGAATCGAGACGATGCGTGATGTTCCCGGCGTTGCCGTGCATGAACAACAACACGCCGCGCGCCGGGTCGGCGGGGACGAACCAGCCGTGCAGCTCGAGGCCGTCGGACGTGCGGAATGTCACATTCTCGTAGCGCAGCCCGATGTCCGTCGGCCGCGCTTCGGAATGCGCCGCCGCGACGTTCGGGAAATAGATCAGCCGCGATTGAAATACATAAAGGAGCCCGAGCAGGAGCACGTAGCCCATCAGCAGTACGGCGGCCATTTGCACGAGCGCTCGCAAGACCGTCAGCGCTGATGGCGGGGACAATAATAAGTGGTGCGACCGCCGATCCGGGCAGTCTCGTGTGATTCGACACCATGCATTAAGTTGACAGTCAGCCGTCTTTGAGCGCGGCTTCGCCGAGCGCTTCGTAATCGAACCGGCCCATCGCCTCGAGCGTCGCCGCGAAGCCCTCTTTCTCCACCTCGGTCAACAGCGGATTCCAGATGTCGAAAATCAGCACGACGCGCGTTTCGTCGCTGTCGTTCCAGGCTTCGTGGGCGAACGAGTCGTCGAAGATCAGGCATTCGCCTTCGCGCCAGCTTCGTGTCTCGTCGCCCACCCGCAGCCCGCCGCAATTCTCGGGCACGATGAGCGGCAGGTGCACGATGAGGCGACCATTTACGCTGCCGTGATGCGCGGGAATGCGTGTATGCGGCTCGAGCACGGAAAACATCGCTTCCGGCGCATGGAGCGGCGCCCGCATCAACGGGATCGATTCGAGCGCCGCGCCCGTTTCCGGACAGGCTAGGCAATGTTCCTCGACGCGCTCGCCGATACGGAACAGGCGATACGTGCTCCAGCTCGACGAGCGATTCACTGCCTTCCAGTAGTCGGCGTCGGCCGTGCCGGGCGCCTTGTCGACATACGGCTTGAACTCCGCCGGCGACTCCATCACGGTGCGCAACTCCTCCCGGATGCGCGGCGTCGCAGCCTCGATCTGCCCGATCCACGGGAATTCCTCGCGCTCGAAAAACGGCCGCGGAGGCAGACCGGGAAAAAACATCGTCGCCGGCCGTTGCTTCGGGTGCGGATAATCCGGCCGGGTGATGCCGAGATAGATGTCGATGCATCGGCCGAGGCGTTCGAGCTCCTGCGGCGAGTGACGTTTTCGCAGCGGCCCGAGCTTCTGCACGAGCAGGTGCTCGCGCGTCTTTTGCACGACGGTCCTGGCTCGCTGGAGCAACTGGACCAGCTCCGGCCTGACCTCGATTTTCGGCGGACCCGCGATCTTCGTCAGCGCCTGTAGATACGGCACGGCGGCCTCGAGCGGCCGGCCGGCCTGATCGAGCAGCGCGGCCTTGTGCAGCATGGCCATGAAGTGGTCGGGGTCATGCTTCAACGCTTCGTCGAAACACGCTACAGCCGCTGGGATATCCCGCCGCCCAGCATGCATCAATCCGAGGTTCACGTGCAGTGCGGGCTGTTCGGGATGCGCGCGCAGCGCGCGCTCGAGCAGGCTGATGCCTTCATCCATATTGCCCGCCGCCCAGGCGCGCCGCGCGAGGAAGCTGAGCGCGGACAAATGGTCGGGCTCCGCCCGGAGAACCTCATCGAACGCGGCAGCCGCTTCTTCGGCCCGACCTTCGCGGGCGAGGCGCATTGCATGCTCCGCGGGCGTCCCGGTCGAATCGGCGCCGTTCCCGGGCTTTTCTTGCGGTGATGTCTGCATACGTACGGATTCTACGCAATTCGTCGCGCTGCATCGACCGCGCCGGCAGCCGGGATTGCAGCAATCAGGGACTGCGCGCCAGGTAATCGGGCGCGAGCGCCACCGATTCCGCGGCCGCGAAGTTCAGCATCGCGACGGGTGCGACATTGCCGCCGGTCGAGATCAGGATGTCGTCGAAACGCAGGATCAGGTTCTGCGCTTTCTCGGCCACGTACAGGTTCTCGCCGTCGAAGGCCAGATCGACCGGATTGCCGAGCAGCGTGTTGCCGGGAAGCAGCACGTTGCCGTCGTCGATGCTCGCGCTGATCGCCGTCGCGCCGTCCGCCGTGCTCGCGTTCGGGATCACGTAGATCCTGCCGTCCGTGGCAATCATGCCGTCGCCGACGTCGGAAACGATCAGCGCGTCGCTGTCGGCCACGTGAACGATGCCGTGCAGGTTGGTCGGCGGAAAGACCGGGACGCCCGCGCCGGATACCGGTGTGATGAGGCGGTCCGGCGCGGCGGCATCGGGATCGGCGGTGTAATCATCGAACACGCCGACGGTGCCATCGGTCAGCGCGACGAACAGGCGGTCCTCGTCGGGGTCGTAATCGAGATCCCACGGCGGAACAGTCAAGGCGGTTTCGAAGATCGGAGAAACATCGCCGGTCGCAGCGGCACTGAACGCGCGGATCGCCGGCGTGGAAGGATTGGCATCGGCGACGAGCAGGAGGCCGAGCGCGTCGATGGCTTCGATGCCTTTCGGCGCGACGAGGCCGGTGTCGTCACCCGTAATGATCCGGTCGCGACCCGGCGTGAAAGTCTCGCCGTTCCGCGCCGTGGCGAGGCGGTTGATGACGAGGATGCCGCCGTTCAGATCGTCGCCGTCGTCGAAGGTCACAAACGCGTCGCCGCTCTGGCTGAAGACGATGTTCTCGAGGCGGAGGGTGCTGTCGAAGGCGGCCTGCCCGTCGTTGAGATCGGCATTGAACCGTCCGATGTCGTCGTCGTCGCTCTCGACCGCCGGATTGCTCGTCGCGGCGACCGAGACGATGCCCGTATCCGGATCGTCGATATCGCTGACGTCCGGCCGAACCTGCGAGCCTGCCGGCTCGAAGCCGAGGGACTCCGGAGCGGTCACGGAGACCGACAGGTCCGCCGCCACGTTGCCGCTGTCACCGGTGAAAATATCCGAATAGGCGAGAATCAGGTTGTTGGCTTTCTCCGCGATACGCAGCTCCGAGCCGTTCAGCAGCACATCGACGGGATCACCGAGCATGGTCGAGGGACCTTCGAGGGTACGCGAGGGAGTGACGCTGCCGCTCGCCGTGCTCGCGTCCCCGATGACGTAAATTTTGCCGTCCGCGGCGTTCATCGCTTCGCCGACGTCGGATACGACGAGCCGGTCTGCAGGCGCATCGTAGGCAATGCCGTGCAGGTTGGAGACGCCGGAGCCGTCCCCGGGCGTGATGATGCGCGTCGTGCCGAGCGCGAATTCGCCGCCGATGTACGTGTCGATGACGAGAACCGTGCCGTCGGTCATCGCGACGAACAGCCGGTCGTTGGGCTCGTCGTAGGCCACGTCCCAGGGATTGCCGGACAACGGCGTGCTGGCGAACGGTACCGCGTTCTGCCCCGCGGCCGTGCCGTAGACCTCGAGCGAGGGCCCGGTGAAATTGGCGACGATGAGGAAGCCGGCCCGGTGCGCGATATCGAAACCCTTGAAGCTCATCGAGCCGGGCGCCGGAATCTCCCGGTCGCGCCGCGCGTCGAAGCTGCCGTTGCCCCGGCGACGGATCGCCTGAATGACCCTGATGCTGCTGGGCGGCGCCGCTGCATCTCCCGCCTGATAGAGGTTGCCGGAGATGTCGAGGTCGATACCTTCGTTGTTGCCGGCAGTGAAGGTTTGCAGGAGATCGAGATCCTGGTCGAACCGATCGATCTGTCCCGCATTCGCGGAGCCGTTCTTCGACGCATAGATCGACATCGGATCGAATGCGCCCGGCGGCTGGTCGTCGTCGTCATCATCGAAATTGAGCTCGCCATCGCAACCGGCCAGGGCCACGCAGACTGCGCCCAGAACGGCCAGCGCGTTCGCTCTGCGACGGAGTTCTCCGAGTGCCTCGGGCATGACCGTTCCTTGTCGAATCTCCATGCGAAATATCCGTCAACTCATTGAAATGAAAAAACTTTAGTCGCACATCCCGACAAGACCGTCATGCAACGTCGGGTTTTCCCTGCGTAGAATACGCCGGAACGCGGCGCCCCGGATGAACGCCTCGATGCGCGACCTGAGGCGAACCGACCGTAAGAGCGCGCGCAAGCGGCGAAGTTCACCAGAGAAACCCGGTCGAGCACCCGGAGCTGAAAGCGCATGGCGCATTCTGAATCCCGTCGCGGTCGTTCGGACGTTATCGTCATCGGCGGTGGCGTGGTCGGGCTGGCTTGCGCCTGGTATCTCTTGCGCGCCGGCCGAAGCGTGCGCCTCATCGAGCAGCGCCGGATCGGCAACGGCAGCTCGTTCGGCAACAGCGGGCTCATCACGCCGAGCATGGCGGCGCCGCTCCCGGCGCCGGGTGTGCTGAAAAAGCTGCCGCGATGGCTGCTCGACAAGCGATCGCCCCTTTACATCAAGCCGCGCATCGACCTCCAGTTTCTCGACTGGGCCCGGCGGTTCGCCGGCTTCTGCAACGAAGCGGCCGTGCTTCACGCCATGCGCGCGCGGTACGCGCTGCTGGAAAGCTCGCGCAGGCTGTTCGACGAGCTGATCGAGGCGGAGCAATTCGAATGCGACTGGGAAACCACCGGCCTCTACGTCGTCTATCGAGCCGAGGAGGATATGCGCGAAGGAGATGCGATGGATCCGCGCCTCGAGGATCTCGGCATTTCCCTGCGCCATGTCGCCGCCGCCGAATTGCTCGCGGAAGAGCCCGCGCTGCGCGACGATGTGATCGGCGCGCGGTTTTTTGCGGGAGACGCGCGGCTCCGGCCCGATCGCCTGCTGGCGGAATGGCTGAGCCGGGTCGTCGCACGCGGCGCGGTGATCGAGGAGGGTTGCGAACTGCTGGGCATTGTCGCGAACGGCGACCGCATCGCGAGCCTTTCGACCTCGGCCGGCGAAATGAGCGCCGATCACTACGTCCTGGCCACCGGGGCGTGGTCGCCGCGGCTCGGCCGGCTGCTCGGCCTCCGGATGCCGATCCAGGCCGGAAAGGGCTATTCGCTGACCATGCGCCGTCCCGAGCGCTGCCCGCGCCATTCCCTGATTCTCAAGGAACGGCTCGTCAGCGTCACCCCCTGGGCGAGCGGTTTTCGCCTCGGCGGCACTATGGAGTTCGCGGGCCTCGACCGCACGCTCAATCGAACGCGCATCGACGTCATCCTCGAATCCGCGCGCGCCTACCTGACCGATCCGCTGGCCGACCGGGAAGTGCAGTACTGGTATGGCTGGCGGCCGATGACACCGGACGGCCTGCCGCTGATCGGCCGCTCGTACCGCCACCGGAACATGCTCGTCGCTGCCGGCCACAACATGCTCGGCGTCAGTATGTCGCCCGGCACTGGCCGGCTCATCGCCGAGCTCGTGACGCGGACCGAGCCGCACGTGGACCCCGCGCCCTATGCTCTCGAGCGGTTTCGTTGAGGACGCGTATTCTGGAGTATCATCCGGGGCGGACACATTCGGAGCTCTATTGCAGCAGGTAGGAAGACGCGTGACCCCGATGCGGGAAATTCTCGCGGCCGGCGGCTCGATCCTGCTTCTGCTGACCGGTCCTGCCGTCGGCCAGGAAGATGCGCCCGATCAGGAGCAGCCGGCCGGCCAGGACGAGCCGCTCGCTCAGGAAGACACGGTCGATCAGGAGCAGCAGCCGCCCGGTCAGGATGAGCCGCCCGCTCAGGAGGAAGCGCCGGCCGGCGAGGAGCCGCTCCTGCAGGCCGCTGTTCCCACGGCGGTGCTGGTCATCTATATCGAAGGCATCGAGGATACCGAGGGAGATGTCGTCGTCAGCCTGTTCGATTCGTCCGAGTCATTTCTCAATGAGCCTTTTCTCAATCACACCACGCCACCGGGCGATCGCTCCGATTTCCACGTGCGATTCGAGGAGGTTCCGCCCGGAGAGTATGCGGTCGCGGTGCTGCAGGATTTGAACGGCAACGGCGAGCTCGAGCGCGGGCTCATGGGGCGCGCACAGGAGCCGATCGCGTTCTCGAACGAAGTGGAATTCGGGTTCGGCCCTCCCGAATTCGCCGAGGCGGCGTTCGCCGTCGACGCGGGACTGAACGAGGTCGTCATTCGCTTTTGAGAAGAGAAGAAAAGGAGGAATCATGTTGCAGGAATTCAAGGAATTCGCCATGCGCGGCAACGTCGTCGACATGGCGGTGGGCATCGTGATCGGCGTCGCGTTCGGCGCGATCATTACATCGTTCGTCGACGACATTCTCATGCCGCCGATCGGACTGCTGCTCGGCGGCGTGGATTTTTCCGATCTGTTCATCAACCTGAGCGACGAGACCTACACATCGCTGGCGGCAGCTAAGGAAGCCGGAGCGCCTACGCTCAACTACGGGCTGTTCATCAACGCGGTGCTCAATTTCATCATCATCGCGTTTGCGATCTTCCTGGTCGTCAAGGCCATGAACCGGCTCAAGGAGAAGAAAGAGGCGGAACCGGCTCCGGCCGAGCCGCCGCAGGACGTCAAGCTGCTCACGGAGATCCGCGACCTGCTCAAAGCACAACGCTGATCGCGTCGGGCTCAGGCGTTCGCGCGCAGGACTTCTCCGAGCGTGCCGAACAGCTGATCGATGTGCGGTTTTTCGATGATCAGCGGCGGCGACATCGCGAGCGTGTCTCCGGTCGAGCGGATCATGACGCCGCGCTCGAAGCACTCGAGAAACGCTGCGAAGGCGCGCGCGGATGGCCGATCCGGCATCGCCTCGAGCTGCACCGCGGCCATGAGGCCGAGGTTGCGGATATCGACGACGTGCGGCAGGTCCGCGAGGCTGTGCACGGCGTCCTCGAAATATGCGCCGATTTCGCCGCTCGCGCGCGTCATCAGGCCTTCCTCTTCGTAGATGTCGAGCGCCGCAAGGCCCGCGGCGCACGCAACGGGGTGTCCTGAATACGTGTAGCCATGAAACAGCTCGATGGCGTTGTCGGGCGCCTGCATGAACGTCTCGTAGATCGCGTCGCGCACGAACACGGCGCCCATCGGAATGGCGCCGTTCGTCAGGCCCTTGGCGACGGTCATGATGTCCGGGTGCACGTTGAAATAATCCGCGCCGAAGCTGGCGCCGAGCCGGCCGAAGCCGGTAATGACTTCGTCGAAAATCAGCAGGATGCCGTGTCGGTCGCATATCTCGCGCAGCCGCTCGAGATAGCCGAGAGGCGGCAGGATCACTCCGCCCGAGCCAGCGGCGGGCTCGACAATGACCGCGGCGATGGTCGAGGCGTCGTGCAGGGTCACGATCGATTCGAGCTCGTCGGCCAGGTGCGCGCCCCATGCCGGCAGCCCGCGCGTGAACGCGTTGTGCTCGAGATCGAGCGTGTGCTTCAGGTGATCGACGTTCGGCAGCAGCGAGCCGAAGTGCTTGCGGTTATAGCCCAGACCCCCGACCGAAATGCCGCCGAAGCCGACGCCGTGATAGGCCTTCTCGCGGCCGATCAGGCGCTGGCGTGAACCCTCTCCGTTCAGACGGTGAAAGGCCAGCGCGATCTTGAGCGCGGTGTCCACGGATTCGGAACCGGAATTGGTGAAGAACACGTGCTTGAGATCCGCCGGAGTGTTCCGCACGAGCCGGCTCGCGAATTCGAACGCGAGTGGGTGGCCCATCTGAAATCCCGGCGCGTACGGCATCTCGCGCACCTGTTTTGCAACAGCATCCGCAATGCGCGTGCGGCCGTGCCCGGCGTTGACACACCACAGGCCCGCCGCGCCGTCGAGAATCCGGCGGCCGTCGGCAGTGGTGTAATGCATGCCCTCGGCGCCGACCAGCAGCCGCGGATGGGCCTTGAACTGGCGATTCGCCGTGAACGGCATCCAGAAAGGCTCGAGGGCCGCGCGGTCCGGGATCGAATCGGTGAATCGTGCGGGTTCGTTCATGGCCGTGCTCCGCGATGAGCCTGGGCGTCGGGTCGTTACTCGGCCTCGGCTTCGCCGGAAAGTTCCTGCAGCTCCGCGCTCAGCGCGGCGAGCTCTTCCTTGTGGGCCAGATAGTAATCGACGTTCTCGCGCGGCGTGCCTTCCGGCAGTTCGGTCTGACCGTATTCCTCGACCAGCCAGCCGGCCAGGCCGGCCTGGAACATCGAGTACATGAACGTGATGTACTCCTTGCTGGTCATGTCGGCGGATTCGATCGCTTTGCGGACGGCGGGTTGCGCGTCGTATGCCGCCGCTGTCTCCGCGATGGTGGCGTTGTCGGAGCCTTCCATGGCCTGCCCGAGTCCCGGATCGGCTTTGAACGCTGCAATGAGATTGCGCGAAGCCTTCGTAAAGTTCTCCACGCCCTCGTCGGTGAGGCGGTATTCGGCCAGCGCTTTCGCGTCCGGACTGTCTGCCTGAGCCATCACGGGGCCGGCACCGAAAAGTTGCAAAGCGGCAATCGCGGCGCATACGGCCGCCCACCGGCGGTTGAAAAGGTTCATTCGGGATCCTCGGAGATGAACGCCGACCTGGCGCCATTGCGACAATAAATTCGCCGTCCGGTGCTGTCAATCCGTGACCGGTCGATCTGGCGGACCGTGCAATCCGCGGCGCAACCGCGGCGCCCTGTGGCAGAATCGCTTGCTGCAGGTCGACGAAACGGACTGAGCGGAGGTGTCCGGAATGACGCGCGCGGCGTGGATCGTGATGAAATTCGGAGGCACGAGCGTCTCCACGGCCCGCAACTGGGAGACGATCGGCTCCGAGATCGCGGAGCGGCTCGGCCGGAACCTGCGGCCGCTCGTCGTCCACTCCGCACTGAGCGGCGTTTCGGACAAGCTCGAGGGGCTGCTCGACGCCGCGACTTCCGATCGTCACGACGCATTGATCGACGCCATCGTGCAGGTGCATCTCTCGCTGTCGGAGGACCTGGCTGTCGACGGCCAGGTCGTGCTGCGTGGCTACTTCGACGAGCTGCGCAAGATCGCGGCGGGCATCGCTCTGGTCGGGGAGGCGAGCGTGCGCCTGCACGCGCGCACACTGGCGCTGGGCGAGTTGATGGCGACGGCGCTCGGCGCGGCTTACCTGAAGCGATGCGGCTTCGACGTGCATTGGTGGGATGCGCGAGAGCTGTTGCAAAGCGAGCCGCGGCCGCATGGCGGGGAACGCGCCCGATATCTGTCGGCGACCTGCGGTTTCGCGCCCGACGAGCGACTCCGGCGCGAGCTCGGGGCCGCCGGCGGCGTCGTCATCACGCAGGGCTTTATCGCGCGCGATCCGAACGGCGCTACCGTGCTGCTCGGCAGGGGCGGCTCGGACATCTCCGCGAGCTACCTG
>JBOIDB010000147.1:0-15755 GCA_050740235.1 Gammaproteobacteria bacterium | reverse complement strand
GCACCGAGATGGTGATGCCGGGGGACAACGTGCAGATGACGGTGGAGCTGATTGCGCCGATCGCGATGGAGGACGGGCTGCGGTTCGCCATACGCGAGGGCGGCCGGACCGTCGGCGCCGGTGTGGTATCGAAGGTCATCGAGTAGGCAAAAGGCCAGTAGCTCAATCGGCAGAGCGGCGGTCTCCAAAACCGCAGGTTGGGGGTTCGATTCCCTCCTGGCCTGCCATTTCACAGAAGTTGGGAGTTAGTCATTCGGAGTAACGAGGAGCTGCGCAGTTTGAACCCATGATCCTGACGCCTGACTCCTGAATTCTGATACCTGGCATGAACGCAAAATCGGAAACGGGCGCCGGAGCACTCGATACCGCAAAGCTCGTCCTCGGGGGCGCGCTGCTGGTCGGCGGTATCGTTGCCTACTACTACTTCAGTGACCAGTCGGTGCTGCTGCGGGCGGCAGCGGTCATCGTCTCGGCGGCGCTGGCGATCCTGGTGGCAATGCAGTCGGCGCAGGGCCGCGAGCTGTGGCGTTTCATCCAGAACTCGCGCGTCGAGCTGCGCAAGGTCGTCTGGCCGACGCGCAACGAGGTGCGCAACACGACGTTCGCCGTCATCGTATTCGTGCTCATCATGGGAGTGTTTTTCTGGATACTGGACTTCTTCCTGCTCAAAGTGACGCGCATGCTGACGGGGCAGGGCGGTTGAACATGGCGCTTCGGTGGTACGTCGTACACGCGTACTCCAACTTCGAGCACAAGGTGAAAGCCTCGCTCGAGGAGCGTATCAAGCTGCGCGGCCTGGAGGAAAAGTTCGGCGAGATCATGGTGCCGACCGAGGAAGTCGTTGAGATGCGCGAAGGGCAGAAGCGGCGCAGCGACCGTAAATTCTTTCCCGGCTACGTGCTCGTCAAGATGGAGATGAACGAGGACACCTGGCACCTGGTCAAGAGCGTGCCGAAAGTGCTCGGCTTCATCGGTGGCTCGAGCGACAAGCCCGCGCCGATCACGGATGCCGAGGCCGATACGATCCTGCAACGCGTGCAGGAGGGCGTCGACAAGCCGCGGCCGAAGGTGCTTTTCGAGCCGGGCGAGGTCGTGCGCGTCACCGACGGCCCGTTCAACGACTTCAGCGGGGTTGTCGAGAAAGTCAACTACGAGAAGAGCCGGCTGCGCGTAGCCGTGCAGATCCTCGGGCGCTCGACGCCTGTGGAGCTGGATTTCGGCCAGGTCGAGAAAGCCTAGGAAACGGCGGATGGCAAAGAAAGTTCAAAGCTATATCAAGCTGCAGATTCCCGCGGGGCAGGCGAACCCGAGCCCGCCGGTCGGCCCGGCGCTGGGCCAGCACGGCGTGAACATCATGGAGTTCTGCAAGGCGTTCAACGCGCACACGCAGGGCGCCGAGCAAGGGCTCCCGACGCCCGTGGTCATCACCGTCTACAACGATCGCAGCTTCACGTTCATCACGAAGACACCGCCGGCAGCCGTGCTGCTCAAGAAGGCGGCGAACGTCCAGAAAGGCAGCGGCACGCCGAACACCGAGCGCGTCGGCAAAGTGACGCGCGCGCAGCTGGAGGACATCGCGCGGGCCAAGGAACCCGACCTGACGGCCGCCGGGCTGGACGCCGCGGTGCGTACGATCGCCGGCAGCGCGCGCAGCATGGGCATCGACGTGGAGGGCGTTTGAATGAAGCTCAATAAACGCCAAAAGGCCGCCGCGGAAGTGCTCGAGCCCGGGCAGGTCTATTCGATCGATGAGGCGATCGGCAAGGTGAAGTCGCTGGCTTCGGCGAAATTCAACGAGTCGATCGACGTGGCGGTGAATCTGGGCATCGATTCACGCAAGTCCGACCAGACCGTGCGGAGCTCGACCGTGCTGCCTCACGGCACGGGTAAATCGCTGCGGGTCGCCGTATTCGCGCAGGGCGCGAATGCCGAAAAGGCGAAAGCCGCCGGCGCCGACGTGATCGGCTTCGAGGATCTGGCGGAACGGATCAGGGGCGGCGAGGTCGATTTCGACGTCGTCATCGCATCGCCGGACGCCATGCGGGTCGTCGGCCAGCTCGGCCAGATTCTCGGTCCCCGCGGCCTGATGCCGAATCCCAAGGTCGGCACCGTCACGCCCGACGTGGCGGCCGCCGTGCGCAATGCCAAGGCCGGGCAGGTGCGTTACCGCACCGACAAGGCCGGCATCATTCATTCGCCGATCGGCAAGGCGGACTTCGAGGCGCAGGCACTGAAGGAGAACCTGCTTGCGTTGCTCGAGGACTTGCGCAAGGCGAAGCCGGCTGCGTCGAAAGGCATTTTCCTGAAGAAGGTCACGCTGTCCTCGACGATGGGGCCGGGCGTTGTCGTCGATCCCGCGAGCCTGGCCTGAGAAATTTATCGATAAGGAAGCAGCGCATCGTAAGGGTTGAGTTCCGGGTTCGCCGGAATGAATGGTTTTACTGGGTCCCGGTCCCGGCTTTCGCCGGGATGACAGATTTGAGTTCCGGCTTCGCCGGAAGACCCGTTTGAACTTGCGCCGGGATGACGAAGAGGATGCGGCAACGGATTGCTTGGTGATACAGCGGGAGCGCGGAGTGCTCCCGCCATCGAAGACCGCAGGCGCCTGCCGTGGAATCGGCGCGCTTAATGCGGAACCCCGAAGGTTCCGGGCCTGCGCAGATGGTGCTACCCGAGTCAGAAGAACTGGTGGTCACCGTCGACGAGGTGGGATACGCCCGATGAGCGGGCGCGTCCGTGGCTGGATGCGGCAACTACCAGGAGGTGGACATGGCGCTTCTGTACGCTGAAAAGCAGGCGCTCGTGGCCGAAGTCAACGCAGTGGCGTCGCGCGCCCATTCGGCGATCGCCGCCGAGTATCGCGGCCTGACGGTCGCGCAGATGACGGCGTTGCGCGCCGATGCGCGCAAGTCCGGCGTTTATCTGCGCGTGGTCAAGAATACGCTCGCGAGACGCGCGATCGAGGGCACGGAGTTCGCCTGTCTGCAGTCGACTCTCAAGGGTCCGCTGCTGCTGGCGTTCTCCGAGCAGGATCCGAGCGCCGGCGCGCGCGTGCTCAAGGCCTTTGCCACAGACAACGAGGCACTCAAGGCCGTGGCGCTCGCCATCGGCGGCAAGTTGCTGCCGGCCAGCGAGCTCGAGCGGCTGGCCAGCCTGCCGACCCGCGAGCAGGCGCTGGGGCTTCTGCTCGGCGTGCTTCAGGCGCCCATCGCGAAGCTCGTGCGCACGCTGGCGGAGCCGCACGCCAAGCTCGCGCGCACGCTGGCTGCGATTCGCGACCAGAAGCAGGCCGCTGCAACCTGATTCGTTTCAACCTGATTCCTGTTACCTGATTCGGAGAATCCCAATGGCTGTTTCCAAAGAAGACATTCTCGAAGCGATCTCGAAGATGAGCGTGATGGAGGTCGTCGAGCTCATTTCGGACATGGAAGAGAAGTTCGGCGTATCGGCGGCGGTGCCCGTGGCTGCCGCGGCGGCGCCGGGCGCGGCGGGCGGCGAGGCCGCGGCTGCCGAGGAGAAGACGGAGTTCAACGTCGTCATGACGAGCTTCGGCGCCAACAAGGTCGCGGTGATCAAGGCGGTGCGCACCATCACCGGTCTCGGCCTGAAGGAGGCCAAAGACACGGTCGAAGGTGCGCCGTCGACGATCAAGGAAGCCGTCTCGAAGGCGGACGCCGAGGAGATCAAGAAGCAGCTCGAAGAAGCCGGAGCGACCGTCGAACTCAAGTAATGCATCTGGCGGTTCGCGCTTGGAAGGCTGGCGGCGATCACGATGCCGGCCTCGCTGCGCTTGTGCTGAAATTTTTCGTTTGCCGGCCGATGTCGATCGGCCGTCGCTGAGGTGAGCCACATGGCCTATTCGTTCACGGAGAAGAAACGCATTCGCAAGGATTTCGGCAAGCGGCCGAGCATCCTCGAGGTGCCGTATCTTCTTTCCATCCAGCTCGATTCCTATCGCAAGTTCCTGCAGACGGACAAGTCCGGGGACCGGCGCGAGGACATGGGCCTGCATGCGGCGTTCAAGACCGTGTTCCCGATCGTCAGTTATTCGGGGAACGCGGCCTTGGAATACGTCAGCTATCGGCTGGGCGAGCCGGTATTCGACGTCAAGGAGTGCCAGCTCAGGGGCCTGACCTACGCCGCGCCGCTGCGCGTCAAGTGCCGCCTGGTGATCTACGACAAGGAGGCCGCGGGCCAGAGCAAGCCCGTCAAGGACATCCGCGAGCAGGAGGTCTATCTCGGCGAGATGCCGCTGATGACGGACAACGGCACGTTCGTCATCAACGGCACCGAGCGGGTCATCGTTTCGCAGCTGCATCGCTCGCCCGGCGTATTCTTCGACCACGACAAGGGCAAGACCCACTCCTCGGGCAAACTGTTGTTCTCCGCCCGCATCATCCCCTATCGGGGCTCCTGGCTGGACTTCGAGTTCGACCCGAAGGACTGCGTGTTCGCCCGCATCGACCGCCGCCGCAAGCTGCCGGTCACGATCATCCTGCGCGCGCTGGGCTTCAACGAAGAGCAGATGCTCGACCTGTTCTTCGAGAAGAACGTGCACTACCTGTCGAGGAAGGACATCAAGCTGCAGCTCGTGCCGCAGCGGCTGCGCGGCGACACCGCGAATTTCGACATCAAGATCGGACGCAAGACCATCGTCGAGGCCGGCCGCCGCATTACGGCGCGCCACGTCGCCGAGCTGGAGAAGTCCGGCGTGCAGACGCTGAGCGTGCCGGCCGACTATCTCGAGGGGCGCGTTCTCGCGCACGACCTCGTCGATACGGGCACGGGCGAGGTGATTGCCCGCGCGAACGACGAGCTGACCGTCGCGATCGTCGAGAAGGCCATCGAGGCGGATATCAAGGAGCTGCAGACGCTGTTCGTCAACGACCTCGACAACGGGCCGTACATTTCCAATACGCTGCGCATCGATCCGGCCACGACCCGGCTCGAGGCGCTCGTCGAGATCTATCGCATGATGCGTCCCGGCGAGCCGCCGACCAAGGATGCCGCCGAGAACCTGTTCCACAACCTGTTCTTCAACGGCGAGCGCTACGACCTGTCCGCGGTCGGCCGCATGAAGTTCAACCGCCGCGTCGGCCGCGAGGAGTCGACGGGCGAGGGCGTGCTGAGCCAGGAAGACATCATCGACGTGCTGCGGACCCTCATCGACATCCGCAACGGCAACGGCGTGGTGGATGACATCGACCACCTCGGCAACCGGCGCGTGCGCAGCGTCGGCGAGATGGCCGAGAACGCGTTCCGCATCGGTCTCGTGCGCGTCGAGCGCGCGGTCAAGGAGCGCCTTACGCTCGCGGAGTCCGAAGGGCTCATGCCGCAGGAGATGATCAACGCGAAGCCGGTGGCCGCCGCGGTCAAGGAATTTTTCGGCTCGAGTCAGCTCTCGCAGTTCATGGACCAGAACAATCCGCTTTCGGAAGTCACGCACAAGCGGCGCGTCTCGGCGCTTGGCCCGGGCGGCCTCACGCGCGAGCGGGCGGGCTTCGAGGTCCGCGACGTGCATCCGACGCATTACGGCCGCGTGTGCCCGATCGAGACGCCGGAAGGCCCGAATATCGGCCTGATCAACTCGCTGGCGGTCTATGCGCGCACGAACGAGTACGGCTTCCTCGAGACGCCGTACCGCAAGGTCGTCAACGCCCGCGTCACGTCCGACATCGTGTATCTCTCCGCAATCGAGGAGAGTCAGTACATGATCGCGCAGGCGAACGCCGAGCTGAATGCGCGTGGCGAGTTCGTCGACGTGCTGATCTCGAGCCGTCACCGCAACGAGTTCACGCTCGCGACGCCGGACCAGATCGAGTACATGGACGTGTCGCCGCGACAGATCGTCTCGGTGGCCGCATCGCTGATCCCGTTCCTCGAGCACGACGACGCGAACCGCGCGTTGATGGGCTCCAACATGCAGCGCCAGGCGGTGCCGACGCTGCGGTCGGACACGCCGCTGGTCGGCACGGGCATGGAGCGCGCCGTGGCGATCGACTCGGGCGTGACCGTGGTCGCGCGGCGCGGCGGCGTGGTCGACTCGGTGGACGCGTCGCGCATCGTCGTGCGCGTCAACGATGACGAGACGACCGCGAACGAGCCCGGCGTCGATATCTACAACCTGACCAAGTACACGCGCTCGAACCAGAACACCTGCATCAACCAGCGGCCGTTGGTCCACGCGGGCGACGCGATCGCGAAGGGTGACGTACTTGCCGACGGACCGTCCACGAATCTGGGCGAGCTGGCGCTCGGGCAGAACCTGCTCGTCGCGTTCATGCCCTGGCACGGCTACAACTTCGAGGATTCGATCCTGATCTCCGAGCGTATCGTGCACGAGGACCGCTTCACGACCATTCATATCGAAGAGCTGGCCTGCGTGGCGCGTGACACCAAGCTCGGTCCGGAAGAGGTCACCGCGGACATCCCCAACGTGGGTGACACGGCGCTCGCCAAGCTCGACGACGCCGGCATCGCCTTCATCGGCGCCGAGGTCAACGCGGGCGACATCCTCGTCGGCAAGGTGACGCCGAAGGGCGAAACCCAGCTCACGCCGGAGGAGAAGCTGTTGCGGGCGATCTTCGGCGAGAAGGCCTCCGACGTGAAGGACACCTCGCTGCGGGTCCCGCCCGGCATGGACGGCACCGTCATCGACGTGCGCGTGTTCACGCGCGACGGCGTCGAGAAGGACTCGCGCGCGCTGTCGGTCGAGAAAGCCGAGCTGCAGAGCGTGCGCAAGGACCTGAACGATCAGCTCCGCATCCTGGAGGAGGACATCTTCCAGCGCGTGGATCGCATGCTGCTCGGCAAAGTCGCCGACGGCGGGCCGAAAAAGCTCAAGGCGGGCAGCCGCATCACGCGAAGCTATCTCGACGAGGTGCCGCGCCAGGACTGGTTTCAGATCCGCCTGCGCAACGAGGAGGCGAACCGCCAGCTCGAGCAGGTGGCCGAGCGGCTCGAGCTGCAGCGCGAGGAGTTCGAGCGCCGTTTCGAGGAGAAGAAGCAGAAGGTCACCGCGGGTGACGACCTGGCGCCCGGCGTGCTCAAGATGGTCAAGGTCTACCTGGCCGTCAAACGCCGCGTGCAGCCCGGCGACAAGATGGCGGGACGTCACGGCAACAAGGGTGTGATCTCGACGATCGTACCCGTCGAGGACATGCCTCATCTCGAAGACGGCACGCCTGTCGACATCGTGCTGAACCCGCTCGGCGTGCCCTCGCGCATGAACGTCGGCCAGGTGCTCGAGACGCATCTCGGCTGGGCCGCGAAAGGGCTTGGCCGGAAGATCGGCGACATGCTCGACAACGCCACGCCGGCGAAGAAGCTGCGCGATTTCATCGAACAGATCTACAACCGCTCGGGCGGCAAGGCCGCGGACATTGCGTCGCTGAGCGATGCCGAGCTCGTGGAGCTGGCCGGCAACCTGCGCAACGGCGTGCCCGTGGCGACGCCGGTCTTCGACGGCGCTTCGGAGGAGGAGATCAAGCGCCTGCTGGAGCTGGCCGATCTGCCGGTCACCGGCCAGGCCACGCTCGTCGACGGGCGCACCGGCGACAAGTTCGACCGGCCGGTGACCGTCGGCTACATGTACATGCTCAAGCTCAACCATCTCGTCGACGACAAGATGCACGCGCGCTCCACGGGCCCGTACAGCCTGGTCACCCAGCAGCCGCTGGGCGGCAAGGCGCAGTTCGGTGGCCAGCGCTTCGGCGAAATGGAGGTGTGGGCGCTCGAAGCCTATGGCGCCGCGTACACCCTGCAGGAGATGCTGACGGTCAAGTCCGACGACGTCGCGGGCCGCACGAAGATGTACAAGAACATCGTCGACGGCACGCACGAGATGGACGCCGGCATGCCGGAGTCGTTCAACGTGCTGGTGAAAGAGATCCGCTCGCTCGGCATCAATATCGAGCTCGAGGTCGACTGAGGCGCGTGGCTTGCATCCGCAGAGCAGGTTCGAGTGGCCGGAAGGGCCGAAAGAATCCGGCCCTGCGGGCGTGAAACGTTTTTGTAGGGCCGGTTTCAACCGGCCAAACACTACGGTGGCAAGATGAAAGATTTACTGAAGCTGTTCAAGCAGGGTCCGGTCGAGGACTTCGATGCGATCCGCATCGGGCTCGCGTCTCCGGACATGATCCGCTCGTGGTCGTTCGGCGAGGTCAAGAAGCCGGAGACGATCAACTACCGGACCTTCAAGCCGGAGCGCGACGGTCTGTTCTGCGCGAAGATTTTCGGCCCGGTGAAGGACTACGAGTGCCTGTGCGGCAAGTACAAGCGCCTGAAGCACCGCGGCGTGGTCTGCGAGAAGTGCGGCGTCGAGGTCACCCAGTCGAAGGTGCGGCGCGAGCGCATGGCGCACATCGAGCTGGCGAGCCCGGTCGCGCACATCTGGTTCCTGAAGTCGCTCCCCTCGCGCATCGGCCTCATGCTCGACATGACGCTGCGCGAGATAGAGCGCGTGCTCTACTTCGAGGCCTTCGTGGTCGTCGATCCGGGCATGACGCCGCTCGAGCGCTGCAACCTGCTTTCGGACGAGGCCTATCTCGAAGCCATCGAGGAATACGGCGACGAGTTCGATGCGCGCATGGGCGCCGAGGCGGTCTACGAGCTGCTGCGCAGCATGGATCTCAAGGCCGAGGTCGTGAAGGTGCGCGACGAGATCGACGGCACCAACTCCGAGACCAAGATCAAGCGGCTGTCGAAGCGCCTCAAGCTGCTCGAGTCGTTCATCGAGTCCGGCAACAAGCCGGAGTGGATGGTCATGACCGTGCTGCCGGTGCTGCCGCCGGACCTGCGTCCGCTCGTGCCGCTCGACGGCGGCCGCTTCGCGACCTCCGATCTCAACGACCTCTACCGTCGCGTGATCAATCGCAACAACCGCCTGCGGCGGCTGCTCGAGCTGAACGCGCCCGACATCATCGTGCGCAACGAGAAGCGCATGCTGCAGGAGTCGGTGGACGCACTGCTCGATAACGGCCGGCGCGGCCGGGCCATCACGGGCACCAACAAGCGACCGCTCAAATCGCTGGCGGACATGATCAAGGGCAAGCAGGGCCGCTTCCGGCAGAATCTGCTCGGCAAGCGCGTCGACTACTCGGGCCGCTCGGTCATCGTGGTCGGCCCGACGCTCAAGCTGCACCAGTGCGGCCTGCCGAAGAAGATGGCGCTCGAACTGTTCAAGCCGTTCATCTTTTCCAAGCTGCAGCTGCGCGGCGAGGCGGCGACCATCAAGGCGGCGAAGCGCCTCGTCGAGCGCGAAGGCCCCGAGGTATGGGACATCCTCGAGGAGGTGATCCGCGAGCATCCGGTCATGCTCAACCGCGCGCCGACGCTCCATCGCCTGGGCATCCAGGCGTTCGAGCCGGTGCTCATCGAGGGCAAGGCGATCCAGCTCCATCCGCTGGTCTGCACGGCATTCAATGCCGACTTCGACGGCGACCAGATGGCCGTGCACGTGCCATTGTCGATCGAGGCGCAGCTCGAGGCGCGCGCCCTGATGATGTCCTCGAACAACATTCTGTCGCCGGCCAACGGCGAACCGATCATCGTGCCGTCGCAGGACGTCGTGCTCGGCCTTTACTATCTGACGCGCGAGCGCATCAACGCGCGCGGCGAAGGCATGATGTTCGGCAGCGTCCAGGAAGCGCACCGGGCTTACGAGAACCGCTACGCGGATCTCCAGGCACGCGTCAAGGTACGCATCACCGAGAAGGTGTTCGACGAGGACGGCGAGCTCACCGAACGGAAGCGGGTCGTGGACACGACGATCGGCCGCGCGTTGCTGTCGGACATCCTGCCGGAAGGCCTGTCGTTCGATCTCGTCAACCGCGACATGAACAAGAAGGCGATTTCCGCGGTCATCAACGCCTGCTACCGGCGCGTCGGCCTCAAGAAGACGGTCGTGTTCGCCGACCAGGTGATGTACATGGGCTTCAACTACGCGACGCGCGCGGGCATCTCGATCGGCGTCAACGACATGGTCGTGCCCGATCAGAAGAGCGGCATCCTGGCGCGCGCCGAGCAGGAGGTGAAGGACATCCAGGAACAGTACGCTTCGGGCCTGGTCACCGACGGCGAGCGCTACAACAAGGTCGTCGACATCTGGTCGCGCACCAACGATCAGGTCGCCAAGGCGATGATGCAGAAGCTCGGCACGGACGAGGTCGAGGATGCGGCGGGCAAGACCGTCTCGCAGGAGTCGTTCAACTCCATCTACATGATGGCCGACTCCGGCGCGCGCGGCTCGGCGGCGCAGATCCGACAGCTGGCCGGCATGCGCGGTCTGATGGCGAAGCCCGACGGCTCGATCATCGAGACGCCCATCACGGCGAATTTCCGCGAAGGTCTCGACGTGCTGCAGTACTTCATCTCCACGCACGGCGCGCGCAAGGGTCTCGCCGATACGGCGCTCAAGACCGCGAATTCGGGCTACCTGACGCGCCGTCTCGTCGATGTCGCCCAGGACCTGGTGGTCACCGAGATCGACTGCGGCACGGAGAACGGGCTGCTCATGACGCCGCTGGTCGAAGGCGGTGACGTCGTGGAGCCGTTGCGCGAGCGCGTGCTCGGCCGCGTGGTCGCGACGCCGGTCAAGGTGCCGGGCAGCGATGAAATCGCGGTCGACAAGAACGTGCTGCTGGACGAGAGCTGGGTGGAGCACCTCGAGCGGCTCAGCGTCGATCAGGTCAAGGTCCGTTCGCCGATCACCTGCGCGACGCGCTACGGCGTCTGCGCCCAGTGCTACGGGCGCGACCTGGCCCGCGGCCACCGCATCAACATCGGCGAGGCGGTCGGTGTGATCGCCGCGCAGTCGATCGGCGAGCCGGGCACGCAGCTCACCATGCGCACGTTCCACATCGGTGGGGCGGCTTCGCGAGCGGCTGCCGTCAACAGCGTGGAGATCAAGGGCGGCGGCGTCGCGCGTTTGCACAACATCAAGACGGTGCACAACAAGGCAGGCAACCTGGTCGCGGTCTCGCGATCCGGCGAGCTCGGCGTCATGGACGAGCACGGCCGCGAGCGCGAGCGATACAAGATCCCGTACGGAGCCATCATCACGGTCGAGGACGGCGCCAGGGTCGAACCGGGCCAGCTCGTTGCGACCTGGGATCCGCACACGCACCCTGTCGTCACCGAGGTCGCCGGCAAGCTCAAGTTCGAGGACTTCATCGACGGCATCACGGTGACGCGCCAGGTCGACGAGATGACCGGCCTCGCCAGTATCGTGGTCATCGATCCGAAACAGCGCGGCACGGCCGGCAAGGACCTGCGCCCGACCGCCAAGCTGGTCGACGGCCGCGGCAAGGAGATCAAGTTCGCGAACACGGACATCCCCGCCGTCTACGCCTTCCCGCCCGGCGCCGTCATCACGATGGAGGACGGGGCGAAGGTCGACGTCGGCGACGTGCTGGCGAGGATCCCGCAGGAAACGTCGAAGACGCGCGACATCACCGGCGGCCTGCCGCGGGTGGCTGACCTGTTCGAGGCGCGCAAGCCGAAGGATGCGGCGATTCTCGCCGAGCATTCGGGCACCGTCAGCTTCGGCAAGGAGACCAAGGGCAAGCGCCGGCTCATCATCACCGACGAGAACGGCGAGAAGAACGAGACCCTGATCCCGAAGTGGCGGCACCTGAACGTCTTCGAGGGCGAGCAGGTCGTGCAGGGCGAGATGATCGCCGACGGCGAGCAGAACCCGCACGATATCCTGCGCCTGCAGGGCGTCGAGCCGCTCGCCGATTACCTGGTGCGCGAGATTCAGGACGTCTATCGCCTGCAGGGCGTGAAGATCAACGACAAGCACATCGAGGTGATCATCCGGCAGATGCTGCGCAAGATGGAGGTCATCCGGCCCGGCGAGTCGCGGTTGCTGCCCGGCGAGCAGGTCGAGCGTGCCCGCGCTATTGAGATCAACGAGGAGATGGCCGCCACGGACAGGGACCAGGCGCTGTTCCAGCCGATCCTGCTCGGCATCACCAAGGCTTCGCTGGCGACCGAATCGTTCATCTCGGCGGCCTCGTTCCAGGAGACCACGCGGGTGCTGACGGAGGCCGCGGTGCGCGGCCTGCGCGACGATCTGCGCGGCCTGAAGGAGAACGTGATCGTCGGCCGGCTGATTCCCGCGGGTACGGGCTCGGCCTACCACGTCGACCGCCGGCGCACCCGCGAGGAGGCGCTCGAGGCGGAGCTCATCGCGACCGTCGAGGCTGAGGCGGCGCCGGAAACCGCTGCCGAAGCCGAGGAAGCGCCGGCCGAGGAGACGACCGCGGCGCAGTAAAGGGCGGCAGGTTCTTCGGACCTTCCCGCCCGGGGAGGGGGAGATTCCTGATTTTCCGCACGGGAAATCAGGAGTGCCCCCCTTTCCCGACGGTGGCTGCGCTGTTGCAAAGACGTACCCGACCCCATAAAATTCCCGCTCTTGTGCCGGACCTTTTCATGCCCGGCGACGTTCAACGCATGTTTGCCGGCCGCCAAGAGGCGGCCGTGTGCTTCCTGAGCGGCCGTCGCAGCGGTCGCCGGAAGGCATCAGCAGCGCAACAACAGGTTCCATATGGCCACCGTAAATCAGCTCGTCCGCAAGCCGCGCAGCACGCGGAAAGAGAAAAGCACCGTCCCCGCACTGGGCGCGAGCCCGCAGAAGCGTGGCGTCTGCACGCGCGTCTACACGACGACGCCGAAGAAGCCGAACTCCGCCATGCGCAAAGTCGCGCGCGTGCGCCTGACGAACGGCTACGAGGTCACGAGCTACATCGGCGGCGAGGGCCATAACCTTCAGGAGCATTCGGTCGTCCTGATTCGCGGCGGACGCGTCAAGGACCTGCCCGGCGTGCGCTATCACACCGTGCGCGGAACGCTCGACTGCGCCGGCGTGAACGACCGCCGCCGCGGGCGCTCCAAGTACGGCGCCAAGCGGCCGAAGTCCTGACGCGCCCGCGCGTCGTTTTTCGCCCACCGGGCCGGAGACAGGCAGATGTCAAGACGAGCAGCGGCACCGAGACGGCACATCCTGCCGGACCCGAAGTACGGCAGCGACATGCTGGCCAAGTTCATGAACATGCTCATGACCAGCGGCAAGAAATCCGTCGCGGAGAGCATCATTTACGGCGCGCTCGACCGGATCGCCGAGCGCAGCGGCCAGGCCGGTGGCCAGGCGCTGGAGATGCTCGAGCAAGCGCTGGAGAACGTCAAGCCGATGGTCGAGGTGAAGTCGCGGCGCGTCGGCGGCGCGACCTACCAGGTGCCTGTCGAGGTTCGCGCGACGCGGCGGCAGACGCTCGCCATGCGCTGGGTCATCGAGGCCGCGCGCAAGCGCAGCGAGAAGTCGATGGCGCACCGCCTGGCGCACGAGCTCATGGACGCGGCGGAAAACCGCGGCGCGGCCGTGCGCAAGCGCGAGGACACGCACCGCATGGCGGAAGCGAACAAGGCGTTCTCGCACTATCGCTGGTAGTACCGGATTTGAAGAGGAAATTTTCTTGGCTCGCACCACACCCATCGAGCGCTACCGCAATATCGGGATCAGCGCGCACATCGACGCCGGCAAGACGACGACGACGGAGCGCATCCTGTTCTATACGGGCGTCTCGCACAAAATAGGCGAGGTGCACGACGGCGCGGCCATCATGGACTGGATGGAGCAGGAGCAGGAGCGGGGCATCACCATCACCTCCGCCGCGACGACCTGCTTCTGGTCGGGCATGGACCAGCAGTTCCCGCAGCACCGCATCAACATCATCGATACGCCCGGCCACGTCGATTTCACGATCGAGGTGGAGCGGTCCCTGCGCGTGCTCGACAGCGCCGTCATGGTGTTCTGCTCGGTCGGCGGCGTCGAGCCGCAGTCGGAGACTGTGTGGCGCCAGGCGAACAAGTATCGCGTGCCGCGCATGGCGTTCGTGAACAAGATGGATCGCGCGGGCGCCGACTTCCATCGCGTGGTGCGGCAGATCCGCGAGCGCCTGGGCGGGAACCCGGTGCCGATCCAGCTGCCGATCGGCGCGGAGGAGAATTTCAAGGGCGTCGTCGACCTGATCCGCATGAAGGCCATCTACTGGGACGACGAGACCCAGGGCATGCGTTTCGAGCTCGCCGAGATTCCCGAAGACATGCTCGAGGCCTGCCGCGAGTGGCGCGAGAAAATGATCGAGGCGGCGGCCGAGGCGAACGAGCAGCTGCTCGAGAAGTTCCTCGAGACCGGCACCCTGAGCGAGGACGAGATTCGCGAGGGGCTGCGCCGGCGCAGCCGCGCGAACGAGATCGTGCTCACCCTGTGCGGTTCCGCCTTCAAGAACAAGGGCGTGCAGGCCGTGCTCGACGCAGTCGTCGAATTCGCGCCGTCGCCCGTGGACGTTCCGCCTGTGCAGGGCGAGCTCGAGAACGGCGAGCCCGCGGAGCGCAAGCCGACGGACGACGAGCCGTTCTCGGCGCTGGCCTTCAAGATCGCGACCGATCCTTACGTCGGCAACCTGACCTTCTTCCGCGTCTATTCCGGCGTGCTCAAGTCGGGCGATACGGTGATCAACGCGATCCGCAACCGCAAGGAGCGTATCGGGCGCCTGTTGCAGATGCATTCCAACGATCGCAAGGAGATCAAGGAAGTGCTCGCGGGCGACATCGCCGCCGCCGTGGGTCTCAAGGACGTGACGACCGGCGACACGTTGACCGATCCCAAGGCGATCATCACGCTCGAGCGCATGGACTTTCCGGAGCCGGTCATCTCGGTGGCCGTCGAACCCAGGACCAAGGCCGACCAGGAAAAGATGGGCATGGCGCTCAACAAGCTCGCCAAGGAGGATCCGTCGTTCCGCGTGCATACCGACGAGGAATCGGGGCAGACGATCATCTCCGGCATGGGCGAGCTGCACCTCGACATCATCGTCGACCGCATGAAACGCGAGTTCAAGGTCGAGGCGAACGTCGGCATGCCGCAGGTCGCCTACCGCGAGACCATCCGCGCGACCGTCGAACAGGAAGGCAGGTTCGTGCGCCAGTCGGGCGGCCGCGGCCAGTACGGCCATGTCTGGCTGCGCCTCGAGCCGAAAGCGCCGGGCGAGGGGTACGAGTTCGAGAATGCCATCGTCGGCGGCGTGATTCCGAAGGAGTACATACCCGCGGTCGACAAGGGCATCAAGGAGCAGCTCCAGAACGGCGTCATTGCCGGCTATCCGGTGGTGGACGTCAAGGCCACCTTGTTCGACGGCTCGTACCACGACGTCGACTCCAGCGAGATGGCGTTCAAGATCGCAGGCTCCATGGCCTTCAAGGAAGGCGCGGCGAAGGCGAAGCCGGTGCTGCTCGAGCCGATTATGAAGGTCGAGGTGGTGACGCCGGAGGACTACTTCGGCGACGTCATGGGCGATCTCAACCGCCGCCGCGGCCAGCCGCAGGGCATGGAGGACGCGCCGGCGGGCAAGATCATCCGGGCGGAGGTGCCGCTGGCCGAGATGTTCGGCTATGCGACGGACCTGCGCTCCATGAGCCAGGGCCGCGCGACGTACTCGATGGAGTTCGGCAAGTATTCCGAGGTGCCGGGCAACGTCGCCGACGCCGTGATCAAGCAGGCGAGCTGAACCCTCGTCCGATTCTTCTTGCAGTATTTTCTGAAACAGGCCAGCTGGGAAAACAACCGATGTCGAAGGCAAAGTTTGAGCGTACCAAGCCGCATGTGAACGTGGGGACGATCGGGCACGTGGATCACGGCAAGACGACGCTGACGGCGGCGTTGACGAAGGTCATGGCGGAGAAGCACGGCGGGG
>JBOIDB010000146.1:0-9575 GCA_050740235.1 Gammaproteobacteria bacterium | reverse complement strand
AAGCGCTGGCAACGCAAATCTCTCACAGCCTCTTTCGCCGGGACGACGAGTCGCGAGGGCAATGAGCGATGACCGCGACGATGAGCGATGAGAGAATCTCCAGCATGTGCAATCATCACCGAGGTCTCCGTGAGCAAGCGTAATTCCGTGTTCCGATTCTTCCACGGCGTATGGCGCGCGCTGGACGGGCTGCGCCGCGCCCTGCACCTGATCCTGCTGCTGGTGTTCGTGCTCTTTCTGCTGGCGATCTTCTCGGCGAACATCCCGGTCGTGCCGGACAGCGCCGCGCTGGTGCTTTCGCCGCGCGGCACGATCGTCGAGCAGCTCACGGGCGACCCGGTCGGGCGCGCGTTTTCCGAGCTGACCGGCGACGGCCAGCAACAGACGCTGCTCAGCGACCTCGTGGACAGCGTCCGCGCCGCGCAGCACGACGACAGGATCCAGGCGCTGGTGCTCGATCTGGACGAGCTGGCCGGCGGGGGCCTGAGCAAGCTGCAGGCGCTCGGCAAGGCGATCGACGAGTTCAAGGAATCCGGCAAGCGCGTCGTGGCCGTGAGCGGCTTCTACGGCCAGCATCAGTATCTGCTGGCCGCGCATGCCGACGAGATCTACGTGCACCCGCTGGGCCTCGTGTTCCTCGACGGCTACGGCTATTACCGCACCTATTTCAAGGAGGCGATCGACAAGCTGCTCATCGACTGGAACGTGTTCCGCGTCGGCGCCTACAAGTCCTTCGCGGAGCCCTTCACGCGCAACGACATGTCGCCGCAGGACGAGGAGGCGAGCCTGGTCTGGCTGAACGACCTCTGGTCCGCCTACCAGGCGGACGTGACCGCGGCGCGGCAACTGGAGGAGGGCGCCATCGAGAGCTATGTCTCGAACATGGTGCCGCGCCTGCGGGAGCAGGGCGGCGACGCGGCGCAACTGGCGGTCGAGGCGGGCCTCGTCGACGGCGCCTGGCCGTTCGACCGCATCAGCGACCGGCTCGTCGAGCTGGTCGGCGAGGATCCGGAGCTGGGCAGCTTCCGGCAGATCGTGCACGACGACTACCTGCGCGCCGTGCTGTCGGGAGACGCGGTGGATGCGTCCGGCGAAGGCCAGGTCGGCGTCATCGTCGCCAGTGGCATCATCGTCGAGGGCGATCAGCCGCCCGGCACGATCGGCAGCGACAGCATGATCGAGCTGATCCGCAAGGCGCGCGAGGACGCATCGATCAAGGCAGTGGTGCTGCGCATCGACAGCGGCGGCGGCAGCAGCTTCGCCTCGGAGGTTATCCGCCGCGAGCTCGAGATGCTGCGCGAGTCGGGCAAGCCGGTCGTGGTTTCGATGAGCAGCGTGGCGGCCTCGGGCGGCTACTGGATCGCCATGCCGGCGAACGAGATCTGGGCGGCCGAGACGACGCTGACAGGCTCGATCGGCATCATCGCGATGTTCCCGACCGTGCAGCGCACATTCGACGAGCTGGGCCTCAACGTAGACGGCGTGGGCACGACCGAGCTGAGCGGCCAGTTCCGTCTCGACCGCGCGCTCAACCAGCCGGCGCGCGACCTCATCGCGCTGAGCATCCAGTATGGCTATGAGGACTTCATCAGCAAGGTCGCCGAAGCTCGCGGCAAGGAGATCGACGAGGTCGACGAGATCGCCGGCGGCAGGGTCTGGAGCGGCGCCGATGCGCTCGAGCTCGGCCTGGTCGACCACCTCGGCGGCTTCCAGGCGGCGCTCGATTCGGCCGCCGGCCTGGCCGGGCTTGGCGAGGACTACGCCGTGCGCTATATAGAGCGGGAGCTCGGCGTCGGCGAGATGATCGCTCTGCGCTTCTTCACGTCGGCGCAGGCCGTCACCGGCGGCGAGCCGCTCGTGCAAAGCCACGGGCCGGTCCGCCGGGCGGTCGAATCGCTGCTCGGCGATTTCGCGCTGCTGGGGAAACTTAACGATCCGCGAAACATCTATTCACTCTGCTTCTGCACGATCGAATAGCACCCCTTCGCATAGAAAAGGGGTCGGGGGGACGAGAGGAAACTTGGACCAACATCACAACCAGGAGGACGCAACATGGCAGTTAAGCACCAGCCCGAGGGCTACCACACCGCAACCCCGTATCTGATCGTCAAGGACGCGGCCAGGGCCATCGATTTCTACAAGAAAGCGTTCGGCGCGACGGAGCTGTTCCGGATGGACGCGCCGGGCGGCAAGATCGGGCACGCCGAGATCAAGATCGGCGATTCGCCGATCATGCTGGCGGACGAGTACCCGGACATGGGTTATCGCGGCCCGCAGGCGATCGGCGGCACGCCGGTGAGCATCATGCTCTACATCAAGAACGTGGACGACATGTTTGCCAAGGCGGTCAAGGCGGGCGCGACGGAGGTCAAGCCCGTGCAGGATCAGTTCTACGGTGACCGCTCCGGCACGCTGAAGGATCCGTTCGGCCACGTGTGGACAATCTCGACGCACGTCGAGGACATCCCGCCCGAGGAAATGGAAAAGCGCGCCCAGAAATTCATGTCGGAGCACCAGCCGGCATAAAAAGACAGGTGCCGGGCACCGAGTCAGGACCAAAGGCATTAGTCCGGATCAGGTGCCCGACACCCAATCCACGCGAACAACTCGTCGTTCCGGCGCAAGCCGGAATCCAGAACCCATGAATCTCTGGACACCGGCTTCCGCCGGTGCGACGGGTGACGTGTCGGGCATGCCGGCCCGCCGACTCCCGGAGAGGGCGTCCGGACGACTCGTCGTTCCGACGAAAGCCGGAATCCACACCGCCGTTCCGGCGCAAGCCGGAATCCAGTTTCACGTCCAGTCGAGGATGATCTTCCCGGATTCTCCCGATCGCAGTGTATAGAACGCTTCGGCGAACGAATCCGCCGGCAACCTGTGCGTGATGACCGGCGAGATGTCCAGCCCGCTCTGCAGCATGCTCACCATTTTGTACCAGGTCTCGAACATCTCGCGGCCGTAGATGCCCTTGATGACGAGGCCCTTGAAGATCACCTCGTTCCAGTCGATGGCGACCTCGCCCGGCGGGATGCCGAGCAGGGCGATTCGCCCGCCGTGGTGCATGGTGCGCAGCATCTGACGGAACGCCGTGCCATTGCCGGACATCTCCAGTCCGACATCGAAACCCTCCTGCATGCCGAGGTCGCGCATGTTGTCCTCGAGCGAATCGCGTTCGACGTTCAGCGCGCGGCTCGCTCCCATCCTGCTCGCGAGCTTCAGGCGGTAGTCGTTCACATCCGTGACGACGATGTGCCGCGCGCCGACGTGGCGCGCGATCGCGGCGGCCATGATCCCGATCGGCCCTGCGCCGGTGATCAGCACGTCCTCGCCGACCAGGTCGAACGACAGCGCGGCGTGCGTCGCGTTGCCGAGCGGGTCGAGGATGGCGGCGATGTCGTCGCCGATGTCGTGCGGCAGCTTGAACGCATTGCTGGCCGGGATGACGACGTATTCGGCGAAGCAGCCCGGCCGGTTCACACCGACACCGAGCGTGTTGCGGCACAGATGCCGCTTGCCGGCGCGGCAGTTGCGGCAGTGGCCGCAGGTCACGTGGCCTTCGCCCGCCACGCGGTCGCCGGGCTCGAGCCCCGTCACCTCCATGCCGATCTCGACCACTTCACCGACGAATTCGTGCCCGACCGTCATCGGCACCGGGATAGTCTTGCTGGCCCACGCGTCCCAGTTGTAGATATGCAGATCGGTGCCGCAGATGGCGGTCTTGCGCACGCGGATCAGCACGTCGTTGTGCCCGACGGCGGGCGCCTCGACCTCGTCCATCCAGATGCCCGGCTCGGACTTGAGCTTGCGCAGCGCCTTCAAGAATTACAATCCGCGCATCAGCCGATGACGCCGAGCTCGCGGCCGACCTTCGCGAAGGCTTCGATCGCGCGATCCAGATGATGCCGCTCATGACCCGCCGACATCTGCGTGCGAATGCGCGCCTTGCCTTCCGGCACGACCGGAAACGAAAAGCCGATGACGTAGATGCCTTCCTTCAGCAACCGGTCGGCCATGTCGCTCGCGAGCCGCGCATCGCCGAGCATGACCGGGATGATCGGATGCTCGCCGGGGACGAGGTCGAAGCCGAGATCGGCCATCCCGCGGCGGAAGTAGCGGCTATTCTCGTGCAGCCTGTCGCGCAGCTCGCTGGATGTTTCCAGCAGATCGAGCACCCTGATCGACGTCGCCGCCACGACCGGCGCAATGGTGTTGGAAAACAGATACGGCCGCGAGCGCTGCCGCAGCCATGCCACGATCTCCTTGCGCCCGGAGGTATAGCCGCCCGATGCGCCGCCGAGCGCCTTGCCGAGCGTCCCCGTGATGATATCCGGCCGCCCGACGACGCCGCGATACTCGTGCGTGCCGCGGCCGTGCTCGCCCATGAAGCCGGCGGCGTGCGCATCGTCGTTCATCACCAGCGCACCGTAGCGGTCCGCCAGATTGCAGATCGCCTTCAGATCGGCGATGACGCCGTCCATCGAGAACACGCCGTCGGTCGCGATGAGCCGGGTGCGGCAGCCGGCGGCTTCCTCGAGCTTCGCCTCGAGATCGTGCATGTCGTTGTTGCGGTAGCGGAAGCGCTTCGCCTTGCAAAGCCTGATGCCGTCGATGATGCTCGCGTGATTCAGCTCGTCGCTGATGACCGCGTCCTGCTCGTCGAGCAGCGTCTCGAACAGCCCGCCGTTGGCGTCGAAGCAGGACGGATAGAGAATCGTGTCCTCGGTGCCGAGGAATTTCGTCAGCCGCGCCTCCAGCTCCTTGTGCACCGCCTGCGTGCCGCAGATGAAGCGGACCGAAGCCATGCCGTAACCGTGCTCGCGCAGCGCCTTGCAGCCCGCTTCGACGAGCTCGGGATTGTTCGCGAGGCCCAGGTAGTTGTTGGCGCAGAAGTTGATGACCTCGCCGCCGTCCCTGACGGTGATGTCGGCCTGCTGCGGTGAGGTGATCAGGCGTTCGCGCTTGAAAAGGCCGCGTTCTTTGAGCGCCTCGGTCTCTTCCGCGAGGCGGCCCAGAAAGGCGTCATCCACGGTATTCGCTCCGGTCGGTGCGGCGGCGATTATAACAGCCGTCCTTCGCGCCTGCGGTAAACTACCGCGCCTATGCGTCCGAAGACCCCGCTGCTGACCGTCGATGCGGTCATCGAGATGATCGACCGCCCCGAACGTCCCATCGTGCTCATCGAGCGGGGGCGCGAACCAGGCGGCTGGGCGCTGCCGGGCGGATTCGTGCACATCGGCGAGACCGTGGAGGCGGCCGCCGTGCGCGAGGCGCGCGAGGAGACCGGCCTCGACATCACATTGCAGTCGTTGCTCGGCGTTTACTCCGATCCTGATCGCGATCCGCGCGGCCACACGGCCAGCGTCGTCTTCATCGCACACGCCGGCGGCGAGCCGAAAGCCGGCGACGATGCGGCGCACGCCGCGCTGGTCGACCCGACGAAACCGCCGCCGCTGGCTTTCGACCACGCGAAAATCCTCAGCGACTACTGCCGCGAGCGCGCCGATGATTCTCGATAGGCAGTCCACTCGAATTTCGGTCGGCAAGGAGATCAACCGCTGGTATCTCGCCGACGAAACGGAGTGCGTGCGGGCGCTGGCCGACATCGCGCGCAATCCCGAACCACGTCGCGAGAGCATCCGCGACACGGCAATCACGCTCGTCAAGGCCGTGCGCAGGAACCGCACGCGCAAGGGCGGCCTCGACGAGTTCCTGCACAAGTACGACCTGTCCTCGCAGGAAGGCGTGGTGCTCATGTGCCTCGCCGAAGCTTTACTCAGGATCCCCGATGCCGACACCGCCGACCGCCTGATCGCCGACAAGCTCTCGACCGCCAACTGGCAGGAGCACGTCGGCACCAGCGAGTCGCTGTTCGTCAACGCTTCCACCTGGGGCCTCATGCTGACCGGCCGGCTCATCCGCCCGGAAGCCGACATGCTCGCAAACCCGGCGTCGTTCCTGAGCCGCCTGGCCTCGCGCGTCGGCGAGCCCATGGTGCGCGGCGCGCTGCGCCAGGCGATGCGCATCATGGCGCGCCAGTTCGTCATGGGCCGCACCATCCGCGACGCGCTGGAGCGCTCCCGCTCCGGCGACAATCGCGACTACCGCTATTCGTTCGACATGCTCGGCGAAGCGGCGCTCACGGCCGAGGATGCGGAGCGCTACTTCGATGACTACGCCGATGCCATCGAGGCGCTCGCCGACTACGTCCACGGCATGCCGGCCACGGAGCACGCTCCGAGCATTTCCGTCAAGCTGTCGGCGATCTTCCCGCGCTACGAGTTCGCGCAGTGGCCGCGCGTGCTCGAGAAGGTGACGCCGCGTCTGCTCGATCTCGCCATCCGGGCCAAGGCGGCCAGCGTTGCGCTGACCGTCGACGCCGAGGAAACCGACCGGCTCGAGCTGTCGCTCGCGATATTCGAAGCCGTCTACCGCTCCGATTCTCTCGAGAACTGGCAGGGCCTCGGACTCGCCGTGCAGGCATACCAGAAGCGCGCACTGCACGTGTTGCGCTGGCTCACCGAGCTCGCGGGCGAGGTCGGCCGCCGCATTCCCGTGCGACTGGTCAAGGGCGCTTATTGGGATACCGAGATCAAGCGCGCACAGGAGCAGGGCTTGCGCGGCTACCCAGTGTTCACGCGCAAGGTCAACACCGACGTTTCGTATCTCGCCTGCGCGCGCGAGATGCTCGCGGCCGGCCATTTCCTGTTCCCGCAGTTCGCCACGCACAACGCGCACACGGTGGCGAGCATCCTGCACTTCGCCGAATCGCGCCGCGATTTCGAGTTCCAGCGTCTGCACGGCATGGGCGAAGAGTTGTATGACGAGGTGGTCGGCGAGGACAAGATGAACGCCGTGTGCCGCGTCTACGCGCCGGTCGGCCGCCACGAGGACCTGCTGCCGTATCTCGTGCGCCGCCTCCTCGAGAACGGTGCGAACACTTCATTCGTCAACCGCATCGTCGACGAGGAAGCGCCGATCGAGGACATCGTCGCCGACCCGGTGAGCACCGTCGAGGCGCTCGAGAAGGTCCCGCACCCGCGCATCCCGCTGCCCGCGAATCTGTATGGAGAGCGCCGCCTCAATTCGCGCGGTATCAACCTCGCCGACCGCAACGAGCTCGAACCGCTGGCGCGCGCCATGCAGGCGGCGCTGGAACGCGAGTGGATGGCCGTGCCCGTCATTCTCGGCGAAGAGCTGCACGGCGCAACGACGCCGTCCATCGATCCGACCGACATCCAGAAAGCCGTCGGCCTGGTCGTGCCGGCGACGGAACAGCAGGTCGATCGCGCGCTTCAGGCCGCTTCGCACGCGCATCCCGCATGGGACCGCACGCCGACCGGCGAGCGTGCCGACATCCTCGACCGCGCGGCGGAGCTGTTCGAGCAGCACGGCGCGGAGCTCATGGCACTCGCGGTGCGCGAGGGCGGCAAGACGATCCCGGACGCCGTCTCCGAGCTGCGCGAGGCGGTCGATTTCCTGCGCTATTACGCCGCGCAGGCGCGCGAGCAGTTCGGCCGGCCGCTGCGCCTGCCCGGCCCCACCGGCGAGAGCAACACGCTGTCGCTGCATGGCCGCGGTGTGTTCCTGTGCGTGAGCCCGTGGAATTTCCCGTTGGCGATCTTCACCGGGCAGCTCGCCGCCGCGCTCGCCGCCGGCAACAGCGTGCTCGCCAAGCCCGCCGAGCAGACCTCGCTCATCGCCGCCCATGCGGTGCGGCTCTTGCATGAAGCGGGCGTGCCCGGAGACGTGCTCAATTTCCTGCCCGGACGCGGCAGCGTCATCGGTCCGCGTGCGACGGCGGACAACCGCATCGCCGGCGTCGCGTTCACGGGCTCGACGGACACCGCCTGGCGCATCAACCGCTCGCTCGCGGCGCGCGATGCGCAGATCGCGTCACTGATCGCCGAAACCGGCGGCCAGAACGCCATGATCGTCGACAGCTCGGCGCTGCCGGAGCAGGTCGTGCTCGATGTCGTCGCCTCGGCGTTCCGCAGCGCGGGCCAGCGCTGCTCGGCGCTGCGCGTATTGTTCGTGCAGCGCGACATCGCGCCGCGCGTGCTCGAGCTGCTGGCCGGCTACATGGACGAGCTGGTGGTCGGCGATCCGGCGTATCTGAGCACCGACATCGGGCCGGTCATCGACATGAAGGCGCGCGAGGAACTCGAGAAACACGCCGAGGCGATCACCGCGAGCGGCAAGCTCATCCATCGCTGCAAGCTCGACGGCGCGCCCGAGCGCGGCAGCTTCTTCGCCCCGATGGCGGTCGAGATCGAAGCCCTCGACTGGCTCGAGGGCGAAGTGTTCGGCCCGGTGTTGCATGTGATCCGCTACCGCGCGCGCGAGCTCGACCAGGTCATCGCATCGATCAACGCGACGGGCTTCGGCCTGACGCTCGGCGTGCAGAGTAGAATCGACGGCAGCGCGCGCGACATCGCCCGCATGGCGAGCGTCGGCAACGTCTACGTGAACCGCAACATGATCGGCGCCGTAGTCGGCGTGCAGCCGTTCGGCGGCTGCGGGCTGTCGGGAACGGGCCCGAAGGCGGGCGGTCCACATTACCTGCACCGCTTCGCGACCGAGCGGACCCTCACCATCAACACGGCGGCCGTCGGCGGCAACGCGACGCTGCTGTCGCTGTCGGCCGACTGAGGCGACCGCGGCCATCAGTCTGCGCGTGAATGGCTATGTCCAATCCATCGAAATTGGCTCTGGATGAGGGGGCGCCTCCGACATTAGCCTGTCGTGCTGAACAATTGCCTCAGGTAGGAGAGGGTGATGAACACGACCCGGCGTCTGGTGACCGGCCCGGCGATGGGCGCAGCGGTGGCACTAGTCGCTGTAGGAATGGCGAGCACAGCAGAATCCCCAGCCAACGAGGTTACCGAGTTGCCCCCCGATCTCGCTCAGGCGATCAACGCATATGACCGAGCGACATCCAGTAACGACGTCGAGACGCTCGGAGGGATTGTCGCCGACGACTATGTGCTTGTGAATTCCGACTCAACCATGCAGGACAAGCAATCATATCTCGCGGATTTCGCAGTACCCGGCTTTAAGCTCGATCCCTATGTAATGGAGCAGCCAGTCGAGAAAGTATTGGGAGATGCCGCTGTGACGGGAGGACTTTTGAAGCTCTCCTGGACGCTGGACGGCGAACGGCATTCGCGTCTGCTCCGCATCGTCCATGTGTGGGCCAGACATGACGGCAAATGGCAGCTGACTTACACCCAACTTACGCGCGTTCCGGAATAGTAGTCGAAAGCAAGTCGGCCTTCTTGATGCGTGCGTAAGCCGAGCGTTTCGCCGCAACCGATTGATTCGATAGTATTGATCCACGTGAGTCGAGGCCGCCCATGACGAGGAAGGTATCCCAACGCTCGAGCCGCTCACCCGCGCGCGGCAAGGCGCCCGGATCGCCGGTTCGGTTCCGCACGACGCTCAATCAGGCCGCAGGCATGAACGCCACCGGGATCATCGTTCCGGCCGAGGTCATCGACCGGCTCGGCCACGGCAAGCGGCCGCCCGTGCGGATCTCGATCAACGGCTACGCATACCGCTCGACCGTCGGCGTCATG
>JBOIDB010000145.1:0-14881 GCA_050740235.1 Gammaproteobacteria bacterium | reverse complement strand
GCACCGAGATGGTGATGCCGGGGGACAACGTGCAGATGACGGTGGAGCTGATTGCGCCGATCGCGATGGAGGACGGGCTGCGGTTCGCCATACGCGAGGGCGGCCGGACCGTCGGCGCCGGTGTGGTCAGCAAGGTGATCGAATAAGGGTACGCATATGGCTACGAACCAGAACATCCGCATCCGCCTGAAGGCGTTCGATCATCGCCTGATCGACACGTCCGCGCGCGAGATCGTCGAGACCGCGCGGCGGACCGGGGCGCAGGTGCACGGCCCGGTGCCGCTCCCGACCAAGATGGAGCGCTTCACGCTGCTGATCTCGCCCCACGTCAACAAGGACGCGCGCGACCAGTACGAGCTGCGCACGCACAAGCGCCTGATGGACATCGTCGATCCGACGGACAAGACCGTCGATGCGCTCATGAAGCTCGAGCTGCCGGCCGGCGTGGATGTGCAGATCAAGCTGAACTGAGCCCGAAAAAGGCGGTGGACGCCTTTTCCGGCTTTTTGTAGAATAATCGGCTCGCCCGGCCCGGTGCGAAGGTCGCCCCGGGCCTTGCATTTGCCCGGTTTCCGGGCTCAGGCCGCAGGGGGAATATGCGTTCCGCCGGCGGCTTTCCGGTCCAACGAGGAAATTTAACGTGGCCATTGGTCTTGTCGGCCGCAAATGCGGAATGACGCGCATCTTTACGGAGGCGGGGCAGTCGGTGCCCGTGACCGTCATCGAGGCGTCGCCGAACCGCATCACGCGCGTCAAGTCGACCGAGACCGACGGCTATCGCGCGCTGCAGGTAACCGCCGGCGCGCGCAGCGCCTCGCGCATGCCCCGCGCGATGGCCGGCCAGTTCGCGCAGTCCGGCGTCGAGCCGGGCCGCGGCCTGTGGGAGTTCCGCCTCGACGATGCCGAGGGCGAAGGGCTGGATAAGGGCGCGGAGATCAAGGTCGACGCCTTCGCCGCGGGCCAGAAGGTCGACGTCACGGGTGTCTCGATCGGCAAGGGGTTCGCCGGCACGGTCAAGCGGTACAACTTCGCCACCCAGGATGCGACTCACGGTAATTCGCTGTCGCATCGCGCGCCGGGCTCGATCGGCCAGAACCAGACGCCGGGCCGCGTGTTCAAGGGCAAGCGAATGGCCGGCCAGATGGGCAACGTGCGCCGCACGGCATCGAATCTCGAGGTCGTGCGTATCGATGCCGAGCGCAATCTGATCATGGTGCGCGGCGCGGTGCCGGGCGCGAAGGGCGGCGACGTGATCGTGCGTCCCGCGCGCAAGTCCGGAAACGACAAGTCCGGCAAGGCGGACTGAGCCAGGCCATGGAGCTCAAATTATTCAACGCGAAAGGCCGCGCGCGCGGAGTCGAAGTAGCTGATACGGCTTTCGGCCGCGAGTTCAATCCGGCGCTGGTCCACCAGGTCGTCACGGCATATCTTGCCGGCGGCCGCTCCGGCACGAAGGCACAGAAGACCCGGGCGGCAGTGCAGGGCGGCAACAGCAAGCCGTGGCGGCAGAAGGGCACCGGTCGCGCCCGGGCCGGCTCGATCCGCAGCCCGATCTGGGTCGGCGGCGGCCGCGCGTTCGCGGCCCGACCGCGCGATCACTCGCAGAAGGTGAATCGCAAGATGTACCGCGCGGCGATGCAGTCGATCCTCTCCGAGCTGGTGCGCCAGGAGCGACTGAAGGTCGTCGACTCGCTCGAGATCGAGGCGCCAAAGACGAAGGCGCTCGCCGGCCGGCTCGCGGACATGGGTCTCGGCAGCGCGCTGATCGTGCTCGACGAGATCGACGAGAAGCTCGCGCTCGCGGCGCGCAATCTGCCCGGCGTCGAGCTTGCGACGGCGGCCGGCCTGAGCCCCGTCGATCTCGTGGCGCACGAGGCGGTCGTCATGACGGTTGCGGCGGTCAAGCGCCTCGAGGAGAAACTGGCATGAGCGAAGAGCGGCTGATGAGCGTGCTGCTGGGTCCGCACGTCTCCGAAAAGAGCACGCAGCTCGCCGACGCGCACAACCAGATCGTATTTCGCGTGCGCCGGGATGCCGGCAAGGCCGAGATTCGCCGCGCCGTGGAGAAGCTCTTCGAGGTCGAGGTGCTGAACGTGCGGGTGGTCAACGTGAGCGGTAAGCAGAAGCGCTTCGGCCGCCGCGGCGGCCGCCGTGCGCACTGGAAGAAGGCGTACGTGCGCCTTGCGCCGGGCCACGATATCGAATTCCTGAATCCGGAATAACCGCCGGACGCCGGACGAAGTTACGGAAAGATCGCAATGGCACTGCAAAAAGCAAGACCGACCTCGCCGGGGCGCCGTTTCGCCGTGCGCGTCGAGTCGCCCGGCTTGCACAAGGGCGAGCCGCACGCGGCGCTGGTCGCGCGAAAGAAGCGCACCGGCGGACGCAACAATCAGGGCAGGGTCACGGCGCGCCATCAGGGCGGCGGGCACAAGCAGCGCTATCGCCTGATCGACTTCAAGCGGGACAAGGACGGCATAGCGGGCCGCGTGGAGCGCCTGGAATACGACCCGAACCGCAGCGCGCATCTCGCGCTGATCGTGTACGGCGACGGCGAGCGGCGGTACGTTCTCGCCGCCAACGGGCTGCAGCCGGGCGATACGGTGATGTCGGGCACGGATGCGCCCATCAAAGCGGGCAACGCGCTGAGCCTGAGGCACATCCCGGTCGGCACGCAGGTGCACTGCGTGGAGATGAAGCCCGGCAAGGGCGGGCAGCTCGCGCGCAGCGCCGGCGCCTCCGCCCAGCTCGCCGCGCGCGAGGGCGCCTATGCGACCCTGCGGCTGCGCTCCGGCGAGACGCGCCGCATTCACATCGACTGCCGGGCCACGATCGGCGAGGTGGGCCACATGGAGCACAATCTGCGCAAGCTCGGCAAGGCCGGCGCCAAACGCTGGCGCGGCGTGCGTCCGACGGTGCGCGGCGTGGCCATGAACCCCGTCGATCACCCGCACGGCGGCGGCGAAGGCAAGACCTCCGGCGGCCGGCATCCGGTATCGCCGTGGGGCACGCCGACGAAAGGTTACAAGACGCGCAAGAACAAGCGCACGGACGGCATGATCGTGCGCCGGCGCAAGCGAGGGGTGAGATAAAGTGCCACGATCGGTAAAGAAGGGTCCGTTCGTCGATGCGCACCTTGCGGCAAAGGTGCGGGTCGCGGCGCGCAGCAACGACCGCCGGCCGATCAGGACCTGGTCGCGTCGCTCGATGGTGTTGCCGGACATGGTCGGCTTGACGATCGCCGTGCACAACGGCCGCCAGCACGTGCCGGTGCTGATCTCGGAGAACATGGTCGGGCACAAGCTCGGCGAGTTTGCCGTGACGCGCACGTTCAAGGGCCATTCGGGCGATCGCAAGGTCAAGGCGCCGACGCCGCCATGATCGTCGAAGCGACATTGCGTTACGCGCGCATTTCGCCGCAGAAGTGCCGGCTGGTCGCGGACACCATTCGCGGGCGCGGCGTCGGCGATGCGCTGGCCGCGCTCAGGTTCATGCCGAAAAAGGGCGCGCACGTCGTGCGCAAGGTGCTCGAATCGGCCATCGCTAACGCCGAGAACAATCACGGTGCCGACATCGACGAGCTGAAGGTCGCAAGCGTGCAGGTCGACGCGGCGCCGACGATGCGGCGCTATCGCGCGCGGGCCAAGGGCCGCGGTGCGCGCATCATCAAGCGCAACAGCCACATCACCGTGCGCGTTGCCGACGAGAGCTGAACAGATGGGACAAAAGGTCAATCCGATAGGCATCCGGCTCGGCGTTACGCGGGACTGGTCGTCGAAGTGGTACGCGAACACGAACGAGTTCGCGGCATCCGTGCATGCGGATCACGTGATCCGCAGCTTCGTGAAGAAGAAGCTGGCCGATGCGTCCGTCAGCCGGATCCAGATCGAGCGGCCGGCGAACAAGGTGCACATCACGATCCACACGGCGCGGCCGGGCATCGTGATCGGCAAGAAAGGCGAAGACATCGAGAAGCTGCGCGCAGACGTCGGCCGGCTCATGAAGCTCAACGACGTGCGCATCAACATCGCCGAGATCAGGAAGCCGGAGCTGGATGCGCAGCTCGTCGCCGAGGGTATCGCGCAGCAGCTGGAGCGCCGCGTGATGTTCCGCCGGGCCATGAAGCGGGCCGTGACGAATACCATGCGCATCGGCGCGCAGGGCATCAAGGTGCGGGTCTCCGGGCGCCTGAATGGCGCCGAGATCGCGCGCTCGGAGTGGTATCGCGAGGGGCGCGTGCCCCTTCACACGCTGCGCGCGGACATTGATTACGGCTTTGCCGAGGCGCGTACGACCTACGGGACCATCGGCGTCAAGGTCTGGATTTTCAAAGGCGAGGTCTTCGACAAGGCCGACGGCGCCGCTGCGGAGCCCGGATCGAAGTCCGGGCCGGGCGCGAAGGACGCCCCGGCGCGGCCGGGCCACGACAGGCAATAGTCATGCTGCAACCGAAGAAACCGAAGTTCCGCAAGCAGTTCAAGGGCCGCAACCGCGGGATGGCGAAGCGTGGCGACAACGTGGATTTCGGCCAGTACGGGCTCAAGTGCCTGACGTCCGCGCGCATCACGGCCCGCCAGATCGAGGCGGCGCGCCGCGCCATGACGCGGTATGTAAAGCGCGGCGGCAAGATCTGGATTCGGGTCTTCCCGGATGTGCCGGTGACCAAGAAGCCGCTCGAAGTGCGCCAGGGCAAGGGCAAAGGCAACGTCGAATACTGGGTGGCGCGCGTGCAGCCGGGCCGCATCCTCTATGAGATGGAAGGCGTCACGGAGGATATCGCGCGGGAGGCATTCCGGCTCGCGGCCGCCAAGCTGCCCGTGCAGACCAAGTTCGTGACGCGGCAGGTGATGTGATGGCGGCGCAGGCGGACAAGACTCCTTCATTGCGCGAGAAGAGCGACGCCGAGCTCGGCCAGGAACTGCTCGAGCTCCGCCGCGAGCAGTTCAACCTGCGCATGCAGCAGGCGACGGGACAGCTCGCGCGGCCGGACCAGTACGGCAAGGTGCGGCGCCGGATCGCGCGCGTGAAGACGATTATGAATGAGAGGTTGAACGCAAAGGTTCGGGACGAGGCGCGTGCCGCCGAAGGTCGGAGCAAATGAGCGAAGCAGGCGAGCAGCAGGCTGGAGGCGAGGACAAGCGGCGCACCGTGACCGGCCGGGTGGTCAGCAACAAGATGGAGAAGACCGTCTCGGTCGCCGTCGAACGGCTGGTCAAGCACCCGGTGTATGGTAAATACATCCGGCGCACGACCAAGTTTCTCGCGCACGACGACGCCAACGAATGTCGCGAGGGCGATCTGGTGGCGGTGGTCGAGTGCCGTCCGTATTCGAAACGCAAGTCCTGGCGCGTCGTCGGCATAGTCGAGCGCGCGGACGAGCGCGTCTGACGGAAGCGGGGGAGATCGAGCCATGATCCAGATGCAGACGGTCCTGAACGCCGCCGATAATTCCGGCGCGCGGCGCCTCATGTGCATCAAGGTGCTCGGCGGATCGAAGCGGCGCTATGCCGGCGTCGGCGACGTCATCAAGGTCAGCATCAAGGATGCAATTCCGCGCGGCAAGGTGAAGAAGGGTGAAGTGTACAACGCCGTGGTGGTGCGCACGCGCAAGGGCGTGCGGCGCCCGGACGGTTCGCTGATCCGCTTCGACGGCAACGCGGCCGTGCTGCTCAATGCGCGCCTGGAGCCGATCGGCACGCGCATCTTCGGACCGGTGACGCGCGAGCTGCGGACCGGCAATTTCATGAAGATCATCTCGCTGGCGCCGGAGGTTTTGTAGGGCGGGCTTCAGCCCGCCAAGCCGATTGAAATCGGCCCTACGACGAAGCATGAAACGATGAAACGCATCAGGAAAAACGACGAAGTGATCGTGATCGCCGGCAAGGACCGCGGCCGGCGAGGTGCCGTGCTGCGCGTCTATGACAACGACCGGGTGCTCGTGGAAGGCATCAACATGGCGAAGAAGCACCAGCGCCCGAACCCGAACGCCGGCGTGCCCGGCGGCATCATCGAGCGCGAAATGCCGCTGCACGTGTCGAACGTGAAGATTTTCAACGCGCAGACGAAGAAGGGCGACCGGCTCGGCTTTCGCACGCTGAAAGACGGGACGAAAGTCCGTGTGTTCAAGTCCAGCGACGAAGTCGTCGACATCTGATCGGCGGGGACAGAAGCATGGCGAGGCTGCAGGAATTCTATCGCGAGACCGCCGCCGGGCAGCTCAGGGAGCGGCTCGGCCTGACGAACGGCATGCAGGTGCCGCGACTCGTCAAGATCACGCTCAACATGGGCGTCGGGGAGGCCGTGGGCGATCGCAAGATCATGGATCACGCCGTCGAGGACATGACCCGCATTTCCGGACAGAAGCCGATTCTGCGCCCGGCGCGCAAGTCGGTCGCCGCCTTCAAGATCCGCGAGGGATATCCGATCGGCTGCAAGGTGACGCTGCGCCGTGAGCGCATGTACGAGTTCCTCGACCGGCTGATCAACATCGCGATCCCGCGCATCCGCGATTTCCGCGGCATGAGCGCGAAGGCGTTTGACGGCCGAGGCAACTACAGCATGGGCGTGCGCGAGCAGATCATCTTCCCGGAGATCGATTACGACAAGATCGACGTGATCCGGGGCATGGACATCACGATTACGACAACAGCGAGAACGGACGAGGAAGGACGCGCGTTGCTCGAGGCGTTCAATTTCCCGTTCAAGAGCTGAAGGCGAGAGACTCATGGCAAAGACATCGATGGTGGAGCGGGAGAAGAAGCGCGCGAAGACGGTGGCGCGCTACAAGGCCCGCCGCGCGGCGCTGAAGGAAGCGGCGCGCGACCCGAAACTGAGCGAGGAAGAGCGTCGCGAGGCGCTGGAGAAGCTCCAGGCGCTGCCGCGCGATGCGAGCCCCGTGCGCATGCGCAACCGCTGCAGCATCACGGGCCGCTCGCGAGGCTATTACCGGAAATTCGGCCTCGGTCGCAGCAAGCTGCGCGAGGCGGCGATGAACGGAGAGATCCCGGGCCTGTCGAAGGCGAGCTGGTGATCAGGCAATCAGGTAACGCAGCATGAGCATGACCGATCCCATCTCGGATATGTTGACGCGCATCCGCAACGGCCAGAAGGCGGAGAAGGTCGAGGTGCGCATGCCGGCCTCCAAGGCCAAGGTGGCTCTTGCGCGAGTGCTGCGTGAAGAAGGCTATATCGAGGATTTCGCGACCGAAAGCGACGGCACGAAAGAGATGCTGGCGATTCGTCTCAAGTATCACGACGGCCGGCCGGTCATCGAGAAGATCGAGCGCGTGAGCCGTCCGGGGCTGCGCATCTACAAAGGCAAGGACGATTTGCCGAAAGTTCTCGGCGGGCTCGGCATCGCCGTCGTATCGACTTCGCGCGGTGTCATGAGCGACCGTCAGGCGCGCGCCGAGGGCTTCGGCGGCGAGATCCTCTGCGTGGTGTCCTGAGGGGATTCGTTCCATGTCCCGAGTTGCCAAAATGCCCGTTGCGCTGCCGAAAGGCGTCGAGTTTCAGCTCGACGGCCGGACCGCCACCGTGAAAGGTGCGAAGGGTTCGCTGTCGCTCACGCTGCACCAGGACCTGACGGTCGCCCATGAGGACGGCGAGCTGATCGTCAAGTCGGCGCGCGGCAATCGCAAGGTACCGTCCGCGATCGGCGGCACGACGCGCGCGCTGCTCGCGAACATGGTCGAGGGCGTGACCAGAGGCTTCGAGCGCCGGCTCGAGCTGGTCGGCGTCGGCTACCGCGCGCAGGTTCAGGGCAAGAAGCTGAACCTGACGCTCGGCTTCTCGCACCCGATCACGTACCCGGTGCCCGCGGGCATCGCCGTCGAGACGCCGAGCCAGAACGAAGTGATCGTGCGCGGCGCGGATAAACAGCAGGTCGGCCAGGTGGCCGCCGAGATTCGCGGCTTCCGTCCGCCGGAGCCCTACAAGGGCAAGGGCGTGCGCTATGCCGGCGAGCGTATCGCCATGAAAGAGGCGAAGAAGAAGTAGTCAGCATGGATACCAGAAAGGAACACCGGCTGCGCCGCGCCCGCCGGGCGCGCAGCAAGATCGCCGAGCTCGGCCGAAATCGCCTGAGCGTGCATCGCACGCCGCGGCACATGTCGGCGCAGATCATAGCGCCCGTGGACGGCCGCGTGCTGGTCACGGCATCGACCACGCAGGCCGCCGTGCGCGAAGGCCTGAAGAACACTGGCAACATTGCCGCCGCCGCAGCCTTAGGCAAGGTGATCGCGGAGCGAGCCGTGGCAGCCGGAATAAAGCAGGTCGCTTTCGACCGATCCGGCTTTCGCTATCACGGCCGGGTGAAGGCGCTTGCGGATGCTGCTCGGGAAGGCGGGTTGGAGTTTTGATGATGTGGAATTCCGACTGCGCCGGAATGATTGATTACTGGGTCCCGCCCCGGTTTACACCGGGGTGACGACGCCGGGATGACGTTTGGGCGTTATGCCCGTTAGATGAGCTAATTTATGGCAAGAATGGACAGTGGGGCGTCGGATGATCTGCTCGAGAAGCTGGTCACGATCAATCGCGTGGCGAAGGTCGTCAAGGGCGGCCGGCAGTTCGGCTTCACGGCGCTGACGGTGGTCGGCGACCGCAAGGGCAACGTCGGATTCGGCTACGGCAAGGCGCGTGAGGTGCCGATCGCCATTCAGAAAGCGATGCAGGCGGCACGCAAGAACCTGCGTTCCGTGCACCTGAAGAACGACACGCTGCAGTACGAGTTACAGGGTCGGCATGGCGCGACTCGCGTCTACATGCAGCCGGCTTCGGAAGGCACGGGCGTGATTGCCGGCGGCGCCATGCGCGCCGTGTTCGAATGCGCGGGCGTGCACAACGTGCTGGCCAAGAGCTACGGCTCGCGCAATCCGATCAACGTCGTGCGCGCGACGATCAACGCGCTCACGCAGATGCGCTCGCCCGAGGCGATTGCGGCCAAGCGCGGCAAGCGCGTGGAAGAGATCGTGGCTCATGGCTGAACGGACGAAACAGCTCAAGGTGACGCTCGTGCGCAGTCGCTATGGTCGCCTCGCGAAGCACAGCGCCTGCGTGGCGGGCCTGGGACTCCGGCGCATGCACCAGACCGTGACGGTCGCGGATACGCCCGAGAACCGCGGCATGATCCGCCACGCGAGCCATCTGCTCGAAGTCGAGGAAGCGTAATGCGGCTCAACGATCTCAAACCCGCCGCCGGCAGCCGTTCGGTTGCGCGGCGCGTCGGCCGCGGACACGCGGCCGGCCAGGGCAAGACCTGTGGCCGCGGCCACAAGGGTCAGCGCGCGCGCGCGGGCGGCTATCACAAGATCGGCTTCGAAGGCGGCCAGATGCCCCTGCAGCGGCGGCTGCCGAAAGTCGGCTTCAATTCGCGCATGGCGACGCACTGCGCGGAGCTGCGCCTGTCCGAGCTCGATGCGCTCGACGCGAAAGAGGTCGACATGGCAAGCCTCAAGCAGGCCGGCCTGGTGCCGAAACGCGCCCGGCGCGTCAAGCTCATCGCCTCCGGCAAGCTCGGTAAAGCGGTGACCGTCAAGGGCATCGCCGTGACGAAAGGCGCCCGCGCCGCCGTCGAAGCAGCCGGCGGATCCGTCCAGGACTGATCGGTGGCGAAAAGTCTCAGCAGCAATCCGGCGACGGTGCTCGGCGAAGCGGCCAGGTTCGGCGAGCTGCGCAAGCGGCTGCTGTTTCTCGTGGGCGCGCTGGTCGTCTATCGCATCGGCACGTTCATTCCCGTGCCGGGCATCGACCCGGTCGCGCTGGAGCGCTTCTTCGCCCAGCAATCCGGCACCATCCTGAGCATGTTCAACATGTTCTCGGGCGGCGCGCTCGAAAGGCTGAGCATTTTCGCGCTCGGCATCATGCCGTACATCTCGGCGGCCATCATCATGCAGATGATGACGGTCGTCGTGCCGACGCTCGCGCAGCTCAAGAAGGAGGGCGAAGCCGGGCGGCGCAGGATCACCCAATACACGCGCTACGGCACGGTCGGGCTGGCGACCTTCCAGTCGATTGGCGCCTCGATTGCTTTCCAGAACCAGGGCGTGGTCATCAATCCGGGGCCGCAATTCGTCATCACGGCCGCAGTGACGCTGGTCACCGGCACTATGTTCCTGATGTGGCTCGGCGAGCAGATCACCGAGCGGGGCATCGGCAACGGCATTTCCATGATCATCCTGTCGAGCATCGTCGCCGGCCTGCCCGCCGCCATCGGCGGCACGCTCGAGCGCATCAACCAGGGCGAGATGTCGCCGGCCGTGGGCCTGATCATCGTGGCCCTCGTATTCGGCGTCACGGCGTTCGTCGTGTTCGTCGAGCGCGGCCAGCGCCGAATCACTGTGAATTACGCGAAACGCCAGCAGGGGCGGCGCATGTACGCCGGGCAGTCGAGCCATCTTCCGTTCAAGCTCAACATGTCGGGCGTCATCCCGCCGATTTTCGCCTCCAGCATCATCCTGTTCCCGGCGACCATCGCGAGCTGGTTCGGCACCAGCCAGGGCTTCGGCTGGCTGCAGACGATTTCTGCCAGCCTGACCCCGGGCCAGCCGATCTACATCATGCTCTACGCGACCATGATCATCTTCTTCTGTTTCTTCTACACCGCGCTGGTGTTCAACTCGCGCGAGACCGCGGACAATCTGAAGCGCTCCGGCGCGTTCATCCCGGGCATCCGCCCCGGCCAGCAGACCGCGGACTACATCGACAAGGTGCTCACGCGGCTGACCTTCTGGGGCGCGATCTACGTGACGTCGGTCTGCCTGCTGCCGGAGTTCATGACGCTCTACTGGAGCGTACCGTTCTATTTCGGCGGCACCTCGCTGCTCATCATGGTCGTGGTGGTCATGGACTTCATGGCCCAGCTACAGGCGCATATGATGTCGCACCAGTACGAAGGCCTGATGAAGAAGGCCAATCTGCGCGGCTACGGCCGCGCCGGACAGATCCGCTGAGGTTGAACCCGGGTTAAAGCCATGAAAGTGCGCACATCGGTCAAGAGAATCTGCCGGAACTGCAAGATCGTCCGCCGCAAGGGAGTGGTGCGCGTGATTTGCACCGACCTCCGGCACAAGCAGCGCCAGGGATGATGATGCATGTTCGTCATCCCGGCGAAAGCCGGGGCCGGGACCCAGTGAGAAATAGCCGGAAAACGGACGCAGCCCGTATTCCGGCACAACTCCAGCACAATTGAGTGAACACGCCACTTAAGCTAAAATTACCCGTTTTCGCCGGGCAAACAGGAGACGGCTGAGATGGCCCGTATAGCCGGGATCAACATCCCGCTCAACAAGCACATCGTCGTCGGTTTGACGCACATCTACGGCATCGGCCGCAGCCGCGCCGGGAAGATCTGCGCGGCCGCCGGCGTTGCGCCCAGCGCGGCCGTCAAGGACCTGACGGAGCCCGAGGTGTCGCGACTGCGCCAGGCCATCAGCCAGTTTCTCGTCGAGGGCGATCTGCGGCGCGAAACCTCGATGAACATCAAGCGGCTCATGGACCTCGGCTGCTATCGCGGCATCCGGCACAGGCGCGGCCTGCCGGTCCGCGGCCAGCGCAGCCGGACCAACGCGCGCACGCGCAAGGGTCCCCGGCGCCTCGTGCGCAAGTAAGTTCACCCTTTTAAACGACGAGCAGAGCAGTCATGGCGCAGACCCCCGTACGCGGGCGCAAGAAAGTCAGGAAGCAGGTGGCAGATGCGGTTGCGCATGTCCACGCCTCTTTCAACAACACGATCATCAACATCACGGATCGACAGGGCAACACGCTCTCGTGGGCGACTGCCGGCGGCTGCGGCTTCCGCGGCTCGCGCAAGAGCACGCCATTCGCGGCGCAGGTCGCCGCCGAGCGTGCCGGCACGGCGGCGCAGGAGCACGGCGTGCAGAACGTCGAGGTACGTGTCAAAGGCCCGGGGCCGGGTCGCGAGTCGGCAGTGCGCGCGCTGAACGGCGTCGGCTTTCGCATCACCAGCATCGAGGACGTCACGCCGATCCCGCACAACGGCTGCCGTCCGCCGAAGAAACGCAGAGTCTAGGCAGAGGTATTCATGGCGAGGTACATCGGCCCAACCTGCAAGCTGTCGCGCCGCGAAGGCACGGATCTCTTCCTGAAGAGCGGCGTGCGGCCGCTGGATTCGAAGTGCAAGCTCGAGGTGCCCCCGGGCGGCCCCGGCCAGCGCCGGCCGCGGCAGTCCGACTACGGCCTGCAGCTTCGCGAGAAGCAGAAGCTCCGGCGCATGTACGGCATCCTCGAGCGGCAGTTCCGCAACTATTACAAGTCGGCTGCCGGCAAGAAGGGGGCGACGGGCGAGCTGCTGCTCAAGCTGCTCGAGTCGCGGCTCGACAACGTGGTCTACCGCATGGGCTTTGCCACCACGCGCGCCGAGGCGCGGCAGCTCGTCAACCACAAGGGTATCGAGGTGGACGGCGCCACGGTCAACATCCCGTCGTTCCAGGTCAAGCCCGGCAGCACGATCAGTGTGCGCGAACGCGCCCGCAAGCAGATGCGCGTGCAGGCGGCGCTCGAGATCGCCGCGCAGGTCGGCTTCCCCGAGTGGGTCGAGGTCGACGAGAAGAAGATGACCGGGTCGTTCAGGTCGGTGCCCGAGCGGGACGACATCCTGCCGGACATCAACGAGAACCTGGTCGTCGAGCTTTATTCGAAGTAACGGTCAGTTTCCGACCAGTCAAGTATCGCGAGGAAAGATTTCATGCCGGAACCGGTCAGCGAATTTCTCAAGCCGCGGGTCGTCAAAGTCCAGCCGGTCAACGACCGGCACGCGCGCGTCATCATCGAGCCGTTCGAGCGCGGCTTCGGCCACACGCTCGGCAATGCGCTCCGGCGCATCCTGTTGTCGTCCATGCCCGGCTCGTCGATCGTCGAGGCGGAAATCGACGGCGTGCTGCACGAGTACACGAGCATCGAGGGCGTGCAGGAAGACGTCGTCGATATCCTGCTGAACCTCAAGGAAGTGTCCATCCGCCTGCACAACCGCGACAAGGCGGAGCTCAGGCTGTCGAAGAAGGGCCCGGGCCCGGTCACGGCCGGCGATATTACCGTCGACCATGACGTTGAGGTCATCAACCCGCAGCTCGTCATCGCCAACCTGACCAAGGCCGGCGAGCTCAACATGATCCTCAAGATCGAGCGGGGCCGCGGCTATCGGCCGGCCGTTCGCACCGCGACTTTCGAGGAACAGACCGGGCCGATCGGCCGCCTTCAGATCGACGCGTCGTTCAGCCCGATCCGCCGCGTGACCTACACGGTCGAAAGCGCGCGTGTCGAGCAGCGCACCAACCTCGACAAGCTCATCATCGACATCGAGACCAACGGCACGATCGATCCGGAAGAGGCGATCCGCCGCGCCGGCTCGATTCTCAAGGATCAGCTCGCCGTGTTCATCGACCTGCAGGGCCAGGACGAGGCTGCCGCCGGTTATGCCGAAAGCCAGGTCGATCCGATCCTGCTGCGGCCCGTCGACGAGCTGGAACTGACGGTTCGCTCGGCGAACTGCCTCAAGGCCGAGAGCATCAACTACATCGGCGATCTCGTGCAGCGCACAGAGGTCGAGCTGCTGCGCACGCCGAACCTCGGCAAGAAATCGCTCACGGAGATCAAGGAAGTGCTCGCGAGCCACGGCCTCGCGCTCGGCACGCGGCTCGACAACTGGCCGCCGGCCTCGCTGCGCCAGGACGAGGAGCGCGACTCCGCGGCCTGAGCATTCGCGCAGGCACTGAACGGAAAAACGAACGATGCATCACCGCAAGTCAGGCCGCCAGCTCGGCCGTAACAGCGCACACCGCAAGGCGATGTATCGCAACATGGCCGCGTCGCTGCTGCGCCACGAGACGATCAGCACGACGCTGCCGAAAGCCAAGGAGCTGCGCCGCGTCGTCGAGCCGCTGATCACGCTGGCGAAGGAAGACGGCGTCGCGCGCCGGCGCCTGGCCTTCAACCGCCTGCGCGACAAGGAAGTCGTCGGTAAGCTTTTCAACGAGCTGGGCCCGCGCTTCAAGGCGCGCCCGGGCGGCTACCTGCGCATCCTGAAGACCGGCTACCGCGACGGCGACGCCGCGCCGATGGCCTTGGTGCAGCTCGTGGATCAGGCGGAGAGTGCCGGCTCGACCTGACCTCGGCCGAACGTCCCATCCCGTCGGGTCGAATTCATTCGGTCTCCACGTCCCCCGTCCGGTCGAGTCCATTCGGTCATCTTCGTAGGCCGGAATAAGAGCGCAGCTCGTTTCCGGCATTACGCCGCGAACCGGCAAAAGCTCTCCGTCAGCGCTGGTGAATGATCAATGGCACCCCGGTAAGGGAAAGGTGGAAGTCGGTCGACCAGCACACCGGCGCAGACCGGGTTGCCATGACGTGCAGGCCGACAGCATCGACCATGGTCAATGCCTGATCCGAGAAGCGCCGCAACAGATCGGTGGCCGCGGTGACCTCGCGCCTGCCCACGGCCAGGATGCTCAACGGCCGCATCGCCTCGATCATGGCAAGGAACTGCAGCGCCCGCGTGGAATCGAAGCGACGCAGGAACCAGCCGTGACCCTCGGCGAGCACCAGTGTCGTCGTGATCAGTGCAGGTGGATCGGCGAACAGCCTCCGAAACAGCGGATGATGAGTATCGGACCCATCGGCAAAGGCTATCAGCGCTGCGGTGTCGACATAGGCTTCAGTCTTTACGGCCATAGACCACTTCGTCAATGCGCTGGCTGGCCTTCGGATCACCCGATTCGATCATCCCGGCGTACCGCATCCAGGGCTTCTGCCCATCGGACGGCAACATCGTTCGAAGCGAGCGGCGCAACAGCTCCGCTAACGAAATGCCGAGCCGCTCAGCCTCGCGCTTGGCGGCCTCGTACTCCTGCTCCTCGAGACTGAT
>JBOIDB010000144.1:0-1947 GCA_050740235.1 Gammaproteobacteria bacterium | reverse complement strand
GGGCAGGCCCTGGACCTCGTCGCGGCCTGGTGGGGGGAAAAGCATATCGATTTGCAACTCATTGTGGGCACCTTCTTGCCCGGCGATGCCTTCGACGACGACGCCGACAGTGCAGTTTTCGGTGAATTCATCGTCACTTATCGGTTCTGACGGCCTGTTTCGCCATCCGGGAGTCCCTGAATCGAAATGACCAGCGTCACACCCAGCCTGAACGACGGTTTCGAGCGGCAGCCGCTCAAGACGTTCACGGAGCGTGCGTACCTCGAGTATTCGATGTACGTCATCCTCGATCGCGCGCTGCCGCACGTCGGCGACGGATTGAAGCCCGTGCAACGCCGCATCGTGTACGCGATGAGCGAGCTCGGCCTGAGCGCGGCGTCCAAGCCGAAGAAATCCGCGCGCACCATCGGCGACGTGATCGGCAAGTTCCATCCGCACGGCGACGTCGCGTGCTATGAAGCCATGGTGCACATGGCGCAGGATTTCGCCTATCGGTATCCGCTCGTCGACGGCCAGGGCAACTGGGGCTCCACCGACGACCCGAAGTCGTTCGCCGCCATGCGTTACACGGAGGCGCGCCTGACCGCTTATGCGAGCCTCCTGCTTTCGGAGCTTTCCCAGGGCACCGTCGACTGGGCGCCGAATTTCGACGGCACGCTCAGCGAGCCCGTACTGTTGCCCGCCCGCGTGCCGAACGTGCTGTTGAACGGTTCGAGCGGCATCGCCGTCGGCATGTCCACGGACATTCCGCCGCACAACCTGCGCGAGCTCGCGGCGGCGTGCGTGCATTTGCTGAAGAAGCCGCGTGCGACCGTCGCGGAGCTCTGCGAGCATATCCAGGGGCCCGACTTTCCCACCGGCGCCGAGCTCGTCACGCCGCGCGCGGACATCCTGCAGATGTACGAGACCGGGAACGGCAGCCTGCGATTGCGCGCGACCTGGGAGCGCGAGGGTGCCGAGATAGTCGTCACGGCCTTGCCGTTTCAGATCTCCGGCGCGCGGGTACTGGAACAGATCGCCGCGCAGATGCACGCGAAGAAACTGCCGATGGTCGAGGACCTGCGCGACGAATCCGATCACGAGAACCCCACGCGGCTCGTCATCACTCCCCGCTCGAATCGCGTCGACGTCGACCGGCTCATGAATCATTTGTTCGCCACGACCGACCTCGAGCGCATTTATCGCGTCAATATCAACTTCATCGGACTGGACGGCCGGCCGGGCGTGCGCGGACTGCCGGAGCTGCTGCGCCAATGGCTCGAGTTTCGCCGCACGACGGTCAGGCGGCGACTCGAGCACCGGTTGCGCAAGGTCGAAGATCGCCTGCACGTCCTGGACGGCCTGCTGATCGCCTTTCTCAATCTCGACGAGGTCATCGCCATCATTCGCCGCGAAGACGAGCCCAAGCCGGTGCTCATCGCGCGCTTCGATTTGACCGATACGCAGGCCGAGGCGATTCTGGAACTGAAGCTTCGCCACCTCGCGCGGCTCGAGGAGATGAAAATCCGCGCCGAAAAGGACGAGCTCGCCGCCGAGCATGAACGGCTGGCGAATATCCTCAAGAGCAAAGCGAAGCTCGACAGGCTGATCCGCACCGAGCTGCTGGCGGACGCGGAGCATCACGGCGACGTGCGCCGCACGGTGCTCGTCGAGCGCGAAGCGGCGCAGGCGATCGAGGAGACGGCGCTGATCGCGACTGAGCCGGTCACGGTCGTTCTCTCGAAGCGCGGCTGGGCGCGCGCGGCGAAAGGCCACGATATCGATCCGGCGAGCCTCACCTACCGTTCGGGCGACGCCCTGCATTCCATGGCGCGCGGACGCAGCAATCAGCTGGCAGTGTTTCTCGATTCGACCGGCCGCGCGTACAGCCTGCCGGCGCATACGCTGCCTTCGGCGCGCGGACAGGGTGAGCCCTTGTCAGGCCGCCTCAATCCGCCGGACGGCGCG
>JBOIDB010000143.1:0-21159 GCA_050740235.1 Gammaproteobacteria bacterium | reverse complement strand
TTCGGCCGGTTCGTCTCGACCAAGCTGATATCGGGCAGCGACTCGAGGCGAACCGGCCGAACCGGCGCCCTTCCGCCGAGCATGGCGGATTGAAATCCGCCCTACGGTTTCGCCGGGCGCTTTTCGATCACGGCGCGCATCGTCTGCTGCGTCTCGTCCGACATCCAGCGCTCCGCCATCCGCTCCGCGTCGTCCGGGCCGATGCCGTCGAAAAGCGCAATCAGATCGGCGCGCGCATTCGCACGCGTCTCGCGCATTGCGCGGGGCGGCAGGCCGATCAGCTCGCGCGCCCACTCCAGCGTTTCCGACAGCACGTCCGCGAGCGGCACCACGCGATCGAGAAGTCCGATCTGGAGAGCGCGTTGCGGTGAGAGCATGCGGCCGCCGACGGCCAGATGCTCGGCATTGCGCGGCCCGACCTGGCGGCACAGCGCGGCCAGTATCACCTCGGGAAGCGGCAGGCCTACGCGCACCTCGTTGAGGCCGACAGAGAACTCGCCATCCGCCATGACCCGATAATCGCAGAACAACGCGAGCACGGTGCCGCCGGCCGGACACTGTCCCGTGATCGCCGCGCCGATCGGCGCCGGACAACTCGCGATCGTCCGCAGCGTCGTGAAGAACGTGCTCCAGTAGCCGGCAACGCCCGCACGGTCCTCCGCGAGCAACTCGCGCACGTCGATGCCGGCCGAGAAGAGACCCGGCCGGCCCGAAAGGAAGAGCGCCTGCGCGCCCTCGTCCGTCGCGGATGAAATCGCGGCGGTCAATTCCTCGAGCATCATCGCATTCAGCGCGTTGACCGGCGGCCGCGCGAGGTTCAATTCCACGACGTCGCCGTGGCGGCGAACGGAAAGCGTCGACGGTTCCAATTACGGACGCGCGATTCGACCGCGCCGTGGCGAGAGTTCGTGCTCTTCCGGAAGCACGACCTGATAGAAGGATTCGTTCGGGCGTATCATGCCGAGATCGCTGCGCGCGCGCTCTTCGATCGCCTCGAGCCCGGCCTTGAGATCGCGCACTTCGGCCTCGAGCTCACGGTTGCGCTCCTCCAGGCCGTCATTCTCCGCGCGCTGGGCGGCAACGGCCGAGTCGAGCCGCCAGACCTCGCGCATGCCGTCGTCCGACAGCCACAGGCGAAACTGCAGCAGAACGAACAGCGCCAGCAGGACAGCGAATACGATCCGAGCCACCCTTTCCCCTTTGGCTGCCTGAACGGCTTAAAAAGGGGACAGATCTAATTAACGCGAGATGCTTCGAATTGCCATCCCGTTTTCATTGATCAGATCTGTCCCCTTTCCTTCAATTAAATCTGTCCCCTTTTCCTGACGCCTTTCCTGACGTCACCGCGACCGAAAAGGCGTTGCGCCCGGCATAAGCGCCGTCCTCGCCGAGGAGCTCGCCGATGCGCAGGAGCTGATTGTACTTCGCCGTACGATCCGAACGACACAACGAGCCGGTCTTGATCTGCGTCGCGCGCGTCGCCACGGCAATATCGGCGATCGTGGCGTCCTCCGTCTCGCCGGAGCGGTGCGAAACGACCGCAGCGTAGCCCGCCGCACAGGCCATGTCGATGGCCGCGAGCGTTTCCGTGAGCGTGCCGATCTGGTTCGGCTTGACGAGGATCGCGTTCGCGACGTTCTTCTCGATGCCCTGTGCGAGAATCTTCGTGTTGGTCACGAACAGGTCGTCGCCGACGAGCTGCACGCGCTCGCCGAGGCGCCGGGTCAGCAGCGCCCAGCCGTCCCAGTCGCTTTCGTGCATACCGTCTTCGATGGAGATGATCGGGTAGCGGCCGACGAGATCCTCCAGGTAGCCGACGAACTCCGGCGCGTCGAAGCGGCGCCCTTCTGAGGCCAGCTCGTAGATGCCGTCGCGGAAGAACTCCGAGCTCGCCGCGTCGAGCCCCAGCCAGACATCGGCGCCGGCCGCGTATCCCGCCGCCTCGATTGCCTCCAGGATCACGTCCAGCGCCGCCTCGTTGGACGGCAGATCGGGCGCGAAGCCGCCTTCGTCGCCGACCGCGGTGCTCAGGCCGCGGGCGCCGAGCACCTTCTTGAGCGCATGGAAAATCTCGACACCGCAGCGCAGGGCTTCGGCAAAAGTCGGCGCAGCCGCCGGCAGGATCATGAATTCCTGGATGTCTACATTGTTGTCGGCATGCGCGCCGCCGTTGATGATGTTCATCATCGGCACGGGCAGCGTCAGCGGGCCCGGTCCGGAGAGCCAGCGGAAAAGCGGCAGGCGCGCGTCTTCCGCAGCTGCGTGCGCGCAGGCCAGCGAAACCGCGAGCAACGCGTTGGCGCCGAGACGGCTTTTGTTCTCCGTGCCGTCCAGCTCGATGAGACGCGCATCGATGGCCGCCTGGTCGTCTGCGTCGAGGCCGACCAACGCGTTTCGTATCTCCCCGTCCACGTTGGCCACGGCCTTGCGCACGCCCTTGCCGGCGAAACGGCGCTCGTCGCCGTCGCGAAGCTCGACGGCCTCGCGCGTGCCGGTCGATGCCCCGGAAGGCACGGCGGCACGCCCGCACGCGCCGGAATCGAGCAAGACGTCGGCTTGGACCGTCGGATTGCCGCGCGAGTCGATGATCTCGCGCGCGCGCAGGTCGGTAATTCCGGTCATGATCCGGGCAGGAGATCCGCTTCCGCGAACTTCGTGGACTTGACCGTGCGGTCGAGCGACACGAGCACCGTGAGCAGTTCTTCCATGCGGTCCAGCGGCCAGGCGTTCGGCCCGTCGCTCAGCGCCCGCTCGGGATCCGGATGCGTCTCCATGAAGAGCCCCGCAACGCCGGCCGCAATGGCCGCGCGCGCGAGCACCGGCACGAACTCCCGCTGGCCGCCCGACACGGTGCCGCGCCCGCCGGGCAACTGCACGGAATGCGTCGCATCGAAAACGATCGGGCACTCGCACTCGCGCATGATGGCCAGTGAGCGCATGTCGGAGACCAGATTGTTGTAGCCGAAAGAGAAGCCGCGCTCGCAGGCCATGACCTGCCGGTTGCCCGTCGAGCGCGCCTTCTCGATCACGTTGCGCATTTCCCAGGGCGACAGGAACTGGCCCTTCTTGATATTGACCGGCTTGCCTGCCGCGGCCACGCCGAGAATGAAGTTGGTCTGCCGGCAGAGGAATGCCGGCGTCTGCAACACGTCGACGACGGCGGCGGCCTCATCGAGCGGCGTGTCCTCGTGCACGTCGGTCAATACCGGCACGCCGATCTGCTGCCGCACGGCTTCGAGCACCCGCAGCCCCTCCTCGAGGCCGGGACCGCGGAAGCTCTTGCCCGACGAGCGGTTCGCCTTGTCGAACGAGGACTTGTAGATCAGCGGAATGCCGAGCCGCGCGGTCACTTCCCGGAGCCGCCCCGCCGTCTCGAGCGCGAGCGGCTCGCTCTCGACGACGCAGTTTCCCGCGATGAGGAAAAACGGCTGGTCGAGGCCCGCCTCGAAGCCGCACAGGTTCATGCGCGCGCGGCGGCGGGAAGCTGCTCGGTGCGATGCTGTCGGGCCGCCTTGACGAAGCCGGAGAACAACGGGTGACCGTCGCGCGGCGTCGAGGAGAATTCCGGATGGAACTGGCAGGCGACGAACCATGGATGGCCCGGCAGCTCGATCATCTCCACCAGGCCGTCGACGGAGAAACCGGAAAAGCTCATGCCGGCCTTGCGCAGGGTGTTCAGGTAACGGTTGTTGACTTCGTATCGATGCCGGTGCCGCTCGAAGATGCTGTCGACGCCATAGATCATGCTGGCCAGAGTGCCGTGCTCGATGCGGCACTCCTGGCTGCCGAGCCGCATCGTGCCGCCGAGATCCGACGCTTCGTCGCGCTCCTCGACGGCGCCCTCCGCCGTCTGCCACTCGGTGATGAGCGCGATGACCGGATGCGTGACGTCTCGCTCGAACTCGGTGCTCTGCGCGTTCTCGAGCCCCGCTACGTGACGCGCGAACTCGATGACGGCGACCTGCAGGCCGAGGCAGATGCCGAGGAATGGAATTTCGTTCTCGCGCGCGTACCGCACCGCCTCGATCTTGCCTTCCACGCCGCGCTCGCCGAAGCCGCCCGGGATCAGGATGGCGTCCATTTCCTCGAGGCAATCGGCGCCCTGCTCGCCGATCTCCTGCGACTCGAAGTAATGGATGTTGACGCGCGTGCGCGTCTTCAGGCCGGCGTGCACCAGCGCTTCGCTCAGCGAAATGTACGAGTCTCGGAAGTGCACATACTTGCCGACCATCGCCACGTTGACCTCGGCCTCCGGCTGCGCCTTGGCGCGCACGACCTCTTCCCATTCGGAAAGGTCGGCGGGCGGCACGTCGAGGCCGAGCCTGGCGACGACGATGTCGTCCAGCCCCTGATGGTGCAGCAGGATCGGGATGCGATAGATGTCCTTGGCGTCCACGGCCGAAATGACCGCGTCGCGCTCGACGTTCGTGAACAACGCGATCTTCCGCCGCTGCTCTTCGGGCAGCGCGCGCTCGGAGCGGCAGAGAAGAATGTCGGGCTGAATGCCGATCGAGCGCAGCTCCTTGACCGAATGCTGCGTCGGCTTGGTCTTGATCTCGGCCGACGTGGCGATATAGGGCACCAGCGTCAGGTGCATGTAGACGACGCGGTTGCGGCCCAGCTCGACGCCCATCTGGCGGATGGCTTCGAGGAACGGCAGTGATTCGATATCGCCGACCGTGCCGCCGATCTCGACCATGCAGATGTCCGCCCCGCTCGAGCCCAGCACGATGCTGCGCCTGATCTCGTCGGTGATGTGCGGAATGACCTGCACGGTTGCGCCGAGATAATCGCCGCGGCGTTCCTTGGCGATGACGCTTTCGTAGATACGGCCCGTGGTGAAATTGCTGTTGCGGCCAGTCGTCGTGCGCACGAAACGCTCGTAATGCCCGAGGTCCAGATCCGTCTCCGCGCCGTCGCTGGTGACGAACACCTCGCCGTGCTGGAACGGGCTCATCGTGCCCGGATCCACGTTGATGTAGGGATCGAGCTTGATGAGGCTGACCTTGAGGCCGCGCGCCTCGAGAATCGCACCCAGCGAAGCGGAAGCGATGCCTTTGCCCAATGAGGACACGACGCCGCCGGTGACGAAAATATAACGGGTCATTAGGGATTACCGCCGCTGGAAACTGCGCGTTGCGCATGTGCAGGACGGGGTTACACGTTACCAGAACCCCATCGGAACCACAACGCGATTTCCATGCGCAAATCGTTCAAAAAAGCGGCGGATGATCCTCCCATTTCACGATGTAGCCGTTCTCTGCCGGCCCGGCGGCGGAATCATGCGCAATCCATAAGTCGGCGACGGCGACGAGGCCGGAATCGAGATGGATGAGCGGCACGCGGGACCGCATCCACGGCACGATCCCTTTCTCCTGAAAAAGTTTCTTCAGCGGACGATGGTGCGCGGAACCCGCCGGCCGGATGCGCTCGCCGCCGTGCCGCCAGGTCACCTGCAAGCGACGCTCGTCGTCCGGCAGACGGATGCCGGCGCCCGTTGCTGGTGTCGCATGCAGGCGCCCGAGGCCCGGCGGCAACTCGAGCGGCTCATCGATGGACCAGCGACGAGCCTTGATCGTGGCTGCGGGGAGCGGCGGGAGCAGGTACAACCGCCCGCGGTACCGGCGCAGGTCGGCGCCGGGCCAGGTCACGCACGGCTGGGCGTCGGGCGCGCAATGGAGCGCCTGCAGCACGATCGTTTCGAGCTTTCGCGCCGAGGGGACGGGCATTCGCCGGCCACGGATCCAGCGACTCAAAACCTCGCGGAGGAGCGCGGCATCGAGACCCCGTAGCGGCTCGACCATCAGGCGCTCGCCGTCGGAGACGTTCCGCAGCGCCTGCTCCGCCGATCGCTCGATGAAGCCGCTCGCCTCGGCCTGATGCGCGGCGGCCCTGGCCAGGCTTGCCGCGGCCGACGGCCAGCGGGCACGCAGAGCCGGCATGACCTGCGAGCGAAGGTAGCTGCGCGCGAATCGCGCGTCGCGATTGGCAGGATCCTCGAGCCAGTCGAGCCCGGCCTGCCGCGCGTATTCGAGGAGCTCGCGCCGTTCGAAAGCGAGCAGCGGGCGAAGATGCCTGCCGCAGCCGAACGGCCGCACGGCGGGCATCCCCGACAGTCCCCGCGGGCCGGCGCCGCGGAGAAGCTGCAGCAGCACCGTTTCCGCCTGATCGTCGAGATGCTGCGCCGTCAGCAGCGACTCCCCGGCGGCGATTTCGTCTTCGAGGGCAGCGTAACGCTTCTCGCGTGCCGCGGCCTCGGGGCCGTGCGGCGAGGCCGACGGCACCCGAACCTGCAGGACTCGCAGCGGAACGTCCAGGCGCGCGGCCACCATCCGGCAATGCTCCGCCCATCGGCCGGAGTCGGGATGAATGCCATGATCGACATGCGCCGCGCGCAGCTCGATGCCGGGGCGCCTTTGCGCAATCGCACACATCGCATGCAGGAGCGCCGTGGAGTCGATGCCGCCGCTGAAGGCGACACAGAAGCGGCCGGCCGGCTCGCCGTTCAGCAACCGTCGCAGCTCGGTTTCGAGATGCTCCGCCGAGAACGCCACTTCATTTCACCGGGGAAATGGGGACATTCCTGATTTTCTCCGCGAATACCGGCAACTCACGCACCAGCGAAAAAAAATCAGGAATGTCCCCATTTCCCGCACTGCGCAAAATCCCGGTCTGACCCCGATTTTCGGTCAGGTCTCCCTGAAGTTGCCGAATCCGGCCACGCGAGCCTGGCGCGCAGCGACCAGCTCGTCCAGCGGCAGAGGCTCGAGCCGCGCCAGATTCTCGATCAGCGTGTTCTTCAGGGCCTCGGCCATGGCGTCGACATCGCGGTGCGCGCCGCCGAGCGGCTCCTGCAGGATCTCGTCGATGAGCCCGAACGATTCCAGGCGTTCCGCCGTGATGCCCATGGCATCGGCGGCGTCCTCGGCCTTGTCCGCGCTCTTCCACAGAATGGATGCGCAGCCCTCGGGCGAGATGACCGAGTAAATGGCGTACTGGAGCATGAGCACGCGGTCCGCGACACCGACCGCGAGCGCGCCGCCGGATCCGCCCTCGCCGATGACTACGCTGACGATCGGCGTACGCAAGGTGGCCATCTCGAACAGATTGCGCGCGATGGCTTCGCTCTGGCCGCGCTCCTCGGCGCCGACTCCCGGGTACGCGCCCGGCGTATCGATGAGCGTGACGATGGGCAACTCGAAGCGTTCCGCAAGGTGCATCAGCCGAAGGGCCTTGCGGTAGCCCTCCGGCTTCGGCATGCCGTAGTTGCGGCGCATGCGCTCCTTGGTGTCGCGGCCTTTCTGATGGCCGATGAACATCACCGTGCGACCGTCGAGCCGGCCGAGCCCGCCGACGATCGCCGGGTCGTCGGCGTACATCCGGTCGCCGTGGAGTTCCTGGAAGCCCGGCGTGATGCGCATCAGATAATCGAGTGTGTAGGGCCTCTGCGGATGCCGCGCGAGCTGCGCGATCTGCCAGGCGCTCAGGCTGGCGAACAGGTTTTCCGTCAGCGCGCGGCTCTTCGACTTGAGCCGCTCGATCTCTTCGCTGATGTTGATCTCGGAGTCGGTGCCGACGAAGCGAAGCTCATCGATCTTGGCTTCGAGCTCGGCGATCGGCTTCTCGAATTCGAGGAACTTGAGATCCATGCGGCGGGACAGTACCGGCCCGGCGACGGGGAAACAAGCTACCGGCGCGGGTAGACGACGCGGACGCCCCCTCCGCCGACCAGCCCGCTGAGCCGGTCGATGAGCTCGCGGGCGGGCCGCACGCGCCACTCGCGACCGAGGCTGACGCGCGCGCGCGCCTCGCGGCCGCGGTAGTTCACCCAGATGCCGCAGGGGCCTTCCCGGAACGGTTGCAGGGTCTCCTTGAGCTCGCGGATGAACTGCGGGCCGCTGCCGGCGCTCGGCCAGTCGATGACCAGGCGCCGCGCATGGCGTTCGCGCGCCTCGTCGATGTCGCAGATTTCCTGCGCCGTTACGCGCCAGCCGTCGATGAACTCGTCGAACCGCAGGCTGCCTTCGACGACCAGGATGGCGTCGCGCGCGATGACGTTGCGGCGGCGTTGGTAGAGCTCGTCGAAAACCGTGACCTCGATGCGCGCCGTGTCGTCGTCGAGCGTCAGCGTGATGCGGTTGCCGCGACGGCGGACCTCGTGCACCAGGCCTGCGACAGTCACGGGCCGGGCTGCGCGCGAGCCGTTGCCCGTCCCCGCTTGAGCGCGCGCGCCGATCAGCGAATCGATGCGGCCGTCCGTAAGGTGGTCGAGATCGCCGGCGTACGCATGTATCGGGTGGCCGGAATGATAGCGGCCGAGCGTTTCCCGCTCGCCGGCCAGCCGCACGCGTTCGCTCCACTCCGGCAACTCGGGCAGCGCAGCCTCTCCCTCCGTCGCAGGCGCAGCGAGCCCGAACAGATCGTCCTGACCGGATGCGACCGCGAGCGCGCTCTGCTCGCTCAAACGCATCGCATCCGGCAGTGCGGCCATGAGGCTGGCGCGGTTCCTGCCGAGGCAATCCATCGCGCCCGAGCGGATCAGCGCTTCGAGCACGCGCCGGTTGACGCGGTGCGTGCCCATGCGCCGGCAGAAATCGACGATATCCCGGTAAGCGCCCTGCCCTTCCCGCTCGGCGACGAGCGCGTCGAGCACCGCCCGGCCGACGCCCTTGATCGCGCCGAGGCCATAGCGAATGCTTTTCGCCGACGAAACGTTGAATCCGTACTCCGAAGTGTTCACGTCCGGAGCCTCGACTTCCAGGCCGAGATCGTGCCGGCAATGATGGATCAGCTCGACGACCTTCGCCGTTTGGTCCATGTCCGCGGACAGCACGGCCGCCATGAAGGCCGCCGGATGATGCGCCTTGAGCCAGGCGGTCTGACAGGCCAGCACCGCGTAAGCCGCCGAGTGCGACTTGTTGAAACCGTAGAGCGCGAACTTCTCCATGATGTCGAAAATGCGGCTCGCCAGCACCTCGGCGACGCCGTTGTCCACTGCGCCGCGAATGAAGACCGAGCGCTGGCGTGCCATCTCGCGGCCTTTCTTCTTGCCCATGGCGCGGCGCAGGATGTCGGCCTGGCCGAGGCTGTAGCCGGCCAGCAGCTGCGCGATCTGCATGACCTGCTCCTGATACAGGATGACGCCGTAGGTCGGCTCCAGGATCGGCTTGAGGGCCGGGTGCAGATAATCGATCGCCGCGCCGGCGCCCGCGTGCTTGCGCTCGATGAATTCGTCGACCATGCCGGACTGCAGCGGGCCGGGCCGGAACAGCGCCACGAGCGCGACGACGTCGTCGAAGTTGTCGGGCTTGAGCCGTTTGATGAGATCCTTCATGCCGCGCGACTCGAGCTGGAAAATCGCCGTCGTGGCGCAGCGGCGCAGCAGCGCGTAGGTCGCCGGGTCTTCGAGTGGAATATCAGTCGCTGTGAGCGGAGGCTCGGCGCGCGCCGCGCGATCGGCATTGATGGTCGCGAGCGCGCGGTCGATGATCGTCAACGTGCGCAAGCCCAGGAAGTCGAACTTGACGAGCCCGACGAGCTCGGCATCGTCCTTGTCGAATTGCGTGACGACGTTGTGCCCGTTCGCATCGCAATACAGCGGAGCGAAATCGGTGAGCCGGGTCGGCGCGATGACGACGCCGCCGGCGTGCGTGCCGGCGCTGCGCACGAGCCCCTCGAGCGAGCGCGCGAGATCGATGAGCTCGCGCACGCCTTCTTCGTTCTCGTACAGCGCCTGCAGCTCGGAATCCTGCTCCAGCGCCTTGTCGAGCGTCATTTTGAGCTCGAAAGGAATGAGCTTGGCGATGCGATCGACGAAGCCGTACGGATGGCCGAGCACGCGGCCGACGTCGCGCACGACCAGCTTCGCCGCCATGCGGCCGTAGGTGATGATCTGCGAGACGCGCTCGCGGCCGTAAGTGGCGGCGACGTAGTCGATGACGCGGTCGCGTCCATCGACGCAGAAGTCGATGTCGAAGTCCGGCATCGACACGCGCTCGGGGTTCAGGAAGCGCTCGAACAGCAGATCGTGGCGGATCGGATCGAGGCCGGTGATGCCGAGCGCCCAGGCGACCAGCGATCCCGCGCCCGAACCGCGCCCCGGCCCGACGGGAATCCCGTTGTTGCGTGCCCAGGCGGTAAAATCGGCGACGATGAGGAAGTAGCCGGCGAAACCCATGCGGCAGATGACGTCGGTCTCCGCCTCGAGGCGTTCGTCGTACGGCGCGCGCCGCTGGGTGAAATCCGACGCGCCGGGATCGAACTGCGCGCTCAGGATCGCATCGAGGCGCTCGCGCGATTTGCGCCGCAGGTAGGTCCCTTCGTCCTCGCCGGCCGGCAGCGGGAATTGCGGCATGAAGCTCCGGCCGAGCGCCAGATCGAGATTGCAGCGCCGGGCGATCTCCACGCTGTTTTCCAAAGCCTCGGGCAGGTCGTCGAACAGCGCCTGCATCTCCTCGGGCCGGCGCAGGTATTGCTGCTCGCTGTAGGCCGTCACGCGCCCCGGATCGGCGAGCCCGCAGCCCTGATGAATGCACACGCGCGCTTCGTGCGCCTCGAAATCGGCGCGCTCGAGAAAGCACACGTCATTGGTTGCGACGACCGGCACGCCGCGTTCCGCCGCGAGTGCCACCGCGCCGTGCAGATACGTCTCTTCGGCGTCGCGTCCAGTGCGTTGCAGCTCCAGGTAGAAACGGTCGCCGAACAGCTCGAGCCAGCGATCCAGCGAGTCGCGCGCGTCGCGATCGCGGCCGCCCAGCAGCGCGCGGCCGATGTCGCCGCGGCGCCCGCCGGACAGCGCGATCAGTCCGTCCGCTCCGCCGTTGCCGAGCCATTCGCGCGCAATGATCGGCACGCCGCGGTGCTGGCCTTCGAGAAAGCTGCGCGTGACCAGCGATGTCAGCCGGCGATAGCCCGTTTCGTTCTGGCACAGCAGCACGAGCTCGCTCGGCTGCGCGCCCTCGGCGGGCTCGTGCACCCGGGCCTCGACGCCGATGACCGGCTTGATGCCGGCCCGCTCGGCATCGCGGAAGAACTTGACCATGGCGAACAGGTTGCCGCGGTCGGTCACGGCGACCGCCGGCATGCCCGCCCGTGCCACGGCCTCCATGAGCGCGGGCACGCGCAACAGGCCGTCGGCGATCGAGTACTCGGTGTGCAGATGCAGGTGGACGAAAGACGACACTAGAGTTCCGCCTCGACGTCCGTCACGAGCTCCGGCTCGACCGCGCCCTCGAGCGACAGGCCCAGCGCCGCCCGCACGGGCGCGAACGAGCGGCGATGGATGATGCAGGGTCCGTGCAGCGACAGGGCGGCGAAGTGCCCGGGCGTGGCATAGCCCTTGTGGGCGGCGAATCCGTACACGGGAAAACGCCCGTCGAGGCGGCGCATGAGCGCATCGCGATAAACCTTGGCGAGGATCGAGGCGGCGCTGATCGCGCGCACGGCGCGGTCGCCGCCGATGATCGCCTCGACGCTCAACGTGCCGCCGCCGTCGTCGAGCATCGGGCAGCGATTGCCGTCGACCTGCACGTGCGCGGGACGCAGGCTAAGGCCGCAGACCGCGCGGCGCATTGCCAGCAAGGTCGCGTGAAAAATATTGAGCTGGTCGATCTCCTCTACGTCCGCCCAGGCGACGGACCAGCAGCGCACGCGGCTTTCGATGCGCGCCGCGAGGCGCTCGCGCTCGGCCGGGGCCAGCAGCTTGGAATCCTTGACGCCGCGCACCGGATGGCGCGGATCGAGCACTACGGCAGCAGCCACCACCGGCCCGGCCAGCGGTCCGCGGCCCGCTTCGTCGACGCCCGCCACGAAACCGCGCGCGCGAGTCATCCTTCCCCCTTCTTCATCAGTGCGAGCACGGCCTCGGCGGCACGCCCGTTCGCGTCCCGGCGCAGGCTCCGGTGCATTTCGGCGAACGCCTGTTCCAGCGCCTCCCGCCGATCCCCATGTTCGATCTGTAGGAGCACCGCGGCGCCGAGCGCCGCCGGCGTGACTTCCTCCTGCATCAACTCCGGCACGAGGTCCCGCCCGGCGAGCAGGTTCGGCAACGCATAGCGATCGACCTCGAGCAGGCGCTCGAGCAGCCAGCGCGTCGCCGGCGCGAGCCGATAGGCGACGACCATCGGACACTTGAGCAACGCGGCTTCCAGGGTCGCCGTGCCGGACGCCACGAGCGCAACGTCGGCGGCTGCCAGCGCTTCCCGTGCACGTCCGTCGAGCAGTGTCACCTCGCGATCCGGCGCCGAACGACGCAGTTGCGATTCGAACCGTTCCCTGACCCGAAAGTTAGCCATCGGCGCGACGAAGTGCAAATCGTCGCGCCGCGCCGCCAGCCAGTGGATCGCGCCGGCGAAATCGTCGCCGAGCCGGCCGACTTCGCCGAGCCGGCTGCCGGGCAGCACCGCCGCCACGGGCCCGGTCTCCGGCAACCCGACGGCCGCGCGCGCGGCGGCCCGATCGACTTCCAGCGGGATTTCGTCGGCCATCGGATGACCGACGAACTCCGCATGGATGCCGTGCTCATCGTAGAAGGCTTTCTCGAACGGCAGCAGGCAGAGCACGACGTCCGCCGCGCGCGCTATGGTTTTCAGGCGTCCCTGCCGCCAGGCCCAGACGGATGGGCTGACGTAGTGCGCGGTGCGGATCCCGGCAGAACGCAGCCGCTGCTCGAGCCCAAGGTTGAAATCCGGCGAATCGATGCCGACGAAGACCGCAGGCGCATCGGCGAGGAACCTTCGTGCGAGGGAGCGCCGCAGCCGCACGAGCCGCGGCAAGTGCCGGACGACCTCCGCAAGCCCCATCACTGCAAGCGCGTCCGCGTCGGCCCAGGCCTCGCAGCCCGCGGCGCGCATCGCTTTCCCGGCGACGCCCGCGAAGTGCATGTCGTCGCGGCGCGCCTGCAGTGCGCGCATGAGCCCCGCGCCGAGCAGATCGCCCGAGGCTTCGCCGGCGACGAGCCCGATGCGAGGCGGCGCCACTAGCGCACGATGCTGCGGCGGCTGCTTCCGAGAAACTCCGCGAGCGGCGCGATTTCGGGCTGCGAACGGGCGAGCTCGCCGAGACGCTCGCGGGCTTCCTGCAGCTTGAGACCCTCGCGGTAGAGCAGCCGGTAGGCGTGGCGGATATTGCGAATCTGCCCGGGCGTGAAGCCCCGGCGCTTGAGCCCCTCCGCGTTGATGCCGTGCGGCTCGGCCGGGTGTCCGGACACGGTCACGTAATTCGGCACGTCACGCGTGACGCCGCTGAACATGCCGAGCAGGCAATGCGACCCGATGCGGCAGAACTGGTGCACGCCGGAGAAGCCGCCGAGCACGGCGAAGTCGCCCACCGAGACGTGGCCCGCCAGCGTCACGCAATTCGCGAGCACGGTGCCGTCGCCGATCTCGCAGTCGTGCGCGACGTGCACGTACGCCATGATCCAGTTGTCGTCGCCGATCGTCGTGACGCCGCGATCCTGCACCGTGCCGCGGTTGATCGTGCAGAACTCGCGGATGGTGTTGCCGTTGCCGATCTCGAGGCGCGTGGGCTCGCCCGCATATTTCTTGTCCTGCGGGTCGTCGCCGACGGAGGCGAACTGATAAATCCGATTATCGCGGCCGATGGTGGTCGGGCCCTTGATGACAGCGTGCGGCCCGATGGTGCTGCCGGGGCCGATGCTGACCTGCGGGCCGACGACAGCGTACGGCCCGACCTCGACGCCTGCGCCGATATCGGCTTCAGGCGAGACGATGGCTTGCTCGTCGATCAACGATTCTGTTTTCCGGGCGCGCACATCAGCTCTGCCCGCGCAACCTCGCAGCCGTCGACTTCCGCGCGAGCGGCGAATTTCCAGATGCCTCTCAGCGAGCGCAGCAGCTTCGCGTGCAGCATGAGCTGGTCGCCGGGCTCGACCGGCTTGCGGAAACGTGCCTTGTCGATGCCGACGAAGTAGTACAGCGTGTCGTCGTCGCTGGCGCGGCGCGCCGTGGCGAACGCCAGCAGGCCGGTCGCCTGGGCCAGCGCCTCGATGATCAGCACGCCCGGCATGACAGGCCGCTGCGGGAAGTGGCCGGCGAAGAACGGCTCGTTGATGGTGACGTTCTTGAGCGCGACCAGCGATTCGCCCGGCGTGCACTCGATGACGCGATCGACGAGCAGAAAAGGATAACGGTGCGGCAGTTGCCGGAGAATCGCATGGATGTCCATGTCGGCGGTCATGCCTGCTGACCGGATTTTGCCGCCTGCTTCTCCAGTCGCGCGATGCGCCGCGCGAGCTCGTCGAGCTGACGGAAGCGCGCGCTGTTTTTGCGCCACCGGCCGGCCTCGTCGAGCGGCAGGCCGCCGGAATACACGCCCGGCTTGTCGATCGAGGCCGTGACCATCGATCGGCCGGTGATGACGACGTCGTCGGCAATGCTCAAATGGCCGACGAAGCCGACCTGGCCGCCGATCATGCAGCGCTTGCCGATCACGGTGCTGCCGGCGATGCCGGTGCAGCCGGCGATCACGGTATGCGCGCCGATGCGCACGTTGTGAGCCACCTGTATCTGATTGTCGAGCTTGACGCCTGCCTCGATCACCGTGTCCTCCAGAGCGCCGCGATCGATGCTCGTGTTCGCGCCCACCTCGACGTCGTCGCCGATGCTCACTCCGCCGAGCTGCGGCACCTTGATCCATTCCTCGCCGGCGCGCGCGATGCCGAAGCCGTCGGCGCCGATCACGACGCCGGGATGATAAAGCCCTCTCGCACCCAGCGTCACCCGCTCGCAGAGAGTGACGTTCGCGACGAGCCGCGTTTCGTCGCCGATGGAGCAATCGGCGCCGACCACGCAGCCGGGTCCGATGTAGACGCCCGCGCCGATTCTTGTGCCGGACGCGATGACCGCACAGGCTGCGACATGCACCGACGGGTCCAGCTCGGCGTCCGGCGCCACGACCGCGCGCTCGTGGATGCCCGGCTCATGCGGCGGAGGCGGATGCAGGCAGGCGGCGACGCGCGCGTAAACAACGTACGGGTTGTCGCTGATCAGCGCAGCCGCCGGGCATTCGTCCGCGAGATCGCGCGGGAGAATGACGGCCGCGGCCTCAGTGCCGGCCAGGAACCTGCGAAAGTGGGGGTTGGCGAGGAATGCGATCGCATCCGGCCCGGCGTGCTCCAGCGAGCCCACGCGCGAGACGCGGACATCGGGATCGCCGCGCAGCTCGCAGCCGAATCGCACGGCGAGCTCGGCCAGCGTGACGGCCACGGGACGGACTTCTAGGGACCGGACTGGCTGCCGGAAGTGCCTCCGGCGTCGAATCGCTCCTGCAATCCTTCCAGCACCTGCGAGGTTATGTCGATCGCATCGCTCGCGTACAGGACGTCGCTGACGATGAGATCGAACTTCGCCGAACGCGCGTAGGCCTGCACTTCCTCGAGCAGCGACTTCTGCAGCCGCGCCAGCTCCTCGTTGCGGCGCAGGTTCAGGTCTTCCAGGTACTCGTTCTGGCTCCTTGCCAGCTCGCGCTGCCCGTCGCGCAGCGCGCGCTCCGCATCGCGGCGCTCGGTTTCGCTCATGACCGCCGAGTCCCGCTGCATGCGCTCTTCCTGCTCGCGAATCGCCTTCTGCTGGGCGACGATCTCCTGCTGCCGGGGCGCGAACTCGTCCTGCAGTTGCTGCATGGCGCTCGTGGCCTGCGGCGACTCGTCGAGCAGCCGGGGAATGTTCACCACGCCGATGCGCACCTGTTCCTGTGCGGCTTCCTGTGCGGCTTCCTGTGCGGCGGCCCCCAACGGCAATGCGGCGGCGACCGCGAAGAACGCGTAAATCCCGGCCCGAAGACTGTGCCTCATCATTCCAACCTCAAAATGCCTGACCCACCGAAAACTGGAAGCGCTCTACCTCGTCGGGGAAGAGTCGACTGTCGCCCTCGTAGTCGTTCAGGGGGATCGCATAGCTGAACCGGAACAGACCGATCGGCGCCACCCATTCGGCCGAGATGCCGACGGATTGCCTGAGCTCATCATAATCGAAATCGTAGTCTATCGGACCGCCCATCCGGTCCCGGAACGGCACGTCGCCAGTCGAAAATACATTACCTATATCGTAGAACAAGCTGAATCTGGTGGAATCCTGCAGCTTCTCCGGCGTCGGCAGGAGCAGCTCGAACTGACTGGCGACCTTGAGGTTGCCGCCGTAAGGGTTGCCGAGATCATCGACGGGCCCGAGATGGTTTTCGCGATAGCCGCGCACGGTTTCGGGCCCGCCCGCGAAGAAGTTCTCGAACGGCGGGATGTCGGTCGTCTCGCCGATGTCGTCGGCGAAAGCGAGCTCGGTCTTGAGCGCGAACGTCCACTCTCCGGCGATCGGCCAGTACTTGCGCAGGTCGTAGCTCAGCGAGTAGTACTCGACGTCGCTGCCCGGGCCGGTCATGCTCAGGTTCACGCGGTGCCGCATGCCGCGGTCGGCGAACAGGAACCGGTTGCGGCTGTCGTACGACCACCCCATCAGCACCTCATAAGAATTGAAGCTCGTGCCGAACACGTCCAGCGGGCCGATGCTCTCCGTGAAGGAGTCGCCGTTGCTGGTCACCCACTGTGCCGACTGGAGGGAGCCGAAATTGCTCGTCAGGAGGTCGGCCTGCTGGAGCTGCAGGCCCAGAAACAGCGTCTGATATTCCGTGACGGGAATGCCGTACTGTACCTGCGCATTCAGGGTCTCCGTCGAGAAATCGGACGCGCCGGAGGTGAACTGCGTGGATTCCCGGAAGGCGAACTCGATCGTGCGACTGATGCCGCTGGGCGTGCGATAGGGATCGGTATGCGACAGGCTGTAGAGCCTGGCGAAGCGGCCGTCGTTGACGTTCGCGGCGACGCGGTCGCCGGTGCCGAGAAAGTTGCTGTGCACGATGTTGCCGTTCAGGATGATGCCCTGCGACTCGGAGAAGCCGACGCCGCCGCCGAACTGGCCTTCGATACCCTCCGTGATGTTCACGTTCACGTCGACCATGTCGGGGCTGGCGGGCACCGGCGCGGTCTCGACCTCGACTTCCTCGACGAAGGGCAGCCGGCGGATGCGCTGCTCCGAGCGCTCGACCGCGCGGTTGTTCAGGTAGGCGCCTTCGAACTGGCGCATCTCGCGCCGGTACACTACGTCGTTCGTGTCGATGTCGCCGGTGAAGTTGATTCGGCGCACGTAGACCCGGCTGCCGGGCTCGATGTAGAACGTGACGCCGACTTCCTTGCTGTCGCGGTCGATGTCCGGGATCGGCTCGACCTGGGCGAAGGCATAGCCCTCCTCGCCCAGCCGGAAGCCCATGAGCTCCGTGGTTCGCGTGAGCAGCTCCAGTGAAAACGTCTGGCCGGGCTTGACCAGCACGAGGCTGTTCAGCTCGGCCTCCGGCACGATGAGCTCGCCGGCGATCTCCACGTCCGAGATCGTGTATCGCTCGCCCTCGTTGATGTTGAGCGTGATGTAGATGTCCTTCTTGTCGGGCGAGATGGCGACCTGCGTCGAGGCGATCTCGAAGTCGGCGAAACCGCGGTCCATGTAGTACTGGCGAAGCTTCTCGCGGTCGCCCTCGAGGGCCTCGCGCGCATAGCGGTCGTCCTGCTTGAAGAAGGACAGCCAGTGCGGCGTCTTCAGCTCGAAGCTGTCGAGTATCTCCTCGTCGCTGAAGCTCTCGTTGCCGACGATGTTGATCTGCCGGATGCGCGCGCGCTTGCCCTCGTCGATGTCGATGTCGATGCTCACGGTGTTGCCTTCGAGCTCCTCGACCTCGGTGTCGATCTCGACGCCGTACTTGCCCCGGCTGTAGTACTGGTCGGTCAGATAGCCGGTCACTTCCTCGAGCACCGAACGGTCGAAGGTGCCGCCGCGCTTCAGGCCGACGCGCCTGAGCGACTCCATGAGCTCGTCGGTTTCGATATCCTCGTTGCCGGAAATGTCGAACTCGGCGATCGACGGCCGCTCGAGGACGGCGATGACCAGCGTGTCGCCGTCGCGGCGAAACTCCACGTCGCGAAAGAACCCGGCGTCGTAGACGGCGCGCAGCGCCTCCTCGACGCGCTGCTGGTCGAGGCGGTCGCCGGGATTGACCGGCAGGTAGTTGAAGACCGCGCCTTCGCTGATGCGCTGCAGCCCCTCGATGCGGATGTCGCGGACGACGAAAGGCTCGATGTCCGCAAGCGCCGGCAAAGCCAGCAACAGGCAGCCGAGCATTGCCGCAATGCGTGTCGCGGCTCCCGTGCGGCGCTGCATGTGCCGCAGCAATGTGGTGGAAGCCGCTTCCGTCATTCGATCAGACGCGCGATATCGTTGTAGAAGGCCACGCTCATGAGCATCAGCAGCAGCGCGATGCCGATCTGCTGTCCGTAAGCCTGGGCGCGCTCGGAGAGCGGGCTGCCCTTGGCCAGCTCGATGAGCTGATAGAGGACCTGACCGCCGTCGAGCAACGGGATCGGCATGAGGTTCAGGATCCCGAGGCTCAGGCTGATGATCGCCAGGAAATTCAGGAACGCCACGAGGCCGATGCTGGCGGTATACCCGGCGTACTGCGCGATATTGATCGGCCCGCTCAGGTTCTTGACCGAGACGTCCCCGAGCACCATGCGCCACAGCATCCGCAAGGTCAGGGCCGTCATCTCCCAGGTGCGTGACAGCGACGCGCCTACGGCCGTGACGGGACCGAACTGCTGCACGGCGCGCAAGTCCTCGTCGATGCTTTCCGGCACTTCGGGCGCGGCGCCGATGCGGCCGATGGTTTCGCCTTCGCTTTGCGCCTCGCCGATCGCCAGCTCGAGCGTCAGGGTTTCGCCGCTGCGCTCGACTTCCAGAGTCATGGCATCGCCGGGCCGCGCGCGTACCTGCTCGACCCACTCCTCCCAGCCCGCCACCGGCTCGCCGTTCGCGCGGACGATCCGGTCGCCCGGCTCGAGACCGGCGAGGTCCGCGGGTTCGCCCTCGATCAGGTTGCCGATTACGGCCGGCAGACCGGGTGAATAGGCCTCCAGGCCGAGCCCGCGCAGCAGCGCGCCCGGCTCGGTCAGCTCGGCTTCCCGGCCGGCCACATTCAGTTCCGCCTGTCGCTCTGCGCCGCTCGCGTCGCGCACGGTCAGCGAGATGCGCCCGTCGCCGAGCATGTCGTCGAGCAGCGCGAGCAACGCGCTTTCCCAGGTGCTGACCGGCTCCCCGCCGACTGCGACTATCTCGTCGCCGGCGATCAATCCGGCCCGGGCCGCATCGGACGCCGGCTCGATGTCGCCGAGGATCGGTCGCACGCCGGGAATGCCGGCGACGAACATGAGCCAGTAGGCGACCAGCGCGAACAGGAAGTTCGCCAGCGGGCCGGCCACGAGCACGGCGATGCGGTTGGGGATCGGCTGGCGGTTGAAGGCGCGCGGCAGGTCGGAGTCCGACACTTCGCCTTCCCGCTCGTCGAGCAGCTTGACATAGCCGCCGAGCGGCACCGCCGACACGACGTACTCGGTTTCTCCCGCACGGGGTCGAAAGCGCCAGATCGGCTTGCCGAAGCCGATCGAAAAGCGCAGCACCTTGATGCCGAGCGCGCGCGCCACGGCAAAATGGCCGAGCTCGTGCACGGCGACCAGGAGGCCGATGGCAGCGACGAACGCCAGGATGGATATCAGTATGCCGGTCATCTGATGGAGTTCGCGCTCGGGGAACCCGATTCTCTGAGGACCGCCGCGAAGCGTCGATGTTCCACGTTCATGCTTCGATGCCCAGCCAGTTTACGCCGAGCACGAAGACGGGCGCGGCGGCCGTGATGCTGTCCATGCGGTCGAGCAGGCCGCCGTGGCCGGGAAACAGGTGTCCGGAATCCTTGAGCCCGCTGCGCCGCTTGAACAGGCTGACGGTGAGGTCGCCGATGACGGAGATGCCGGCCACGGCGACGCACAGCGGCAGGAAGACTTGCATCGGCAGGTCGAACCACGCCGCGCCCGCCAGCGAAAATGCCGCTGCCGCCGCAACGCCACCGGCAACGCCCTCCCAGGTCTTGTTCGGGCTCACGCGCAGCGCGAGCTTGACCCGCCCCAGGGCGCGGCCGGTGAAGTAGGCGCCGATATCCGCCGCCCAGACCAGCGCCAGCACGAACAGGAGCAACTCGCGGCCCCGCGGCATTACCAGGTCGAGGCGCGCCAGCGCGAGCCAGGCGGGCACGAGCACGAACAGACCACAGGCGCCGACCACGGCATTGCGCATTGGAAACGGAAAGCGGAAGACCATCCACGTCGCCACGATCCACCAGGCCAGCGCGAGCCAGAGTAAGGGCTCCAGCGATGTCACGTCGGCTGCCAGCCACCATGCGAGGAGCATGACGGCCGCAACGACCATCACATAGCTCGAGCGGCCGTACCAGCGTCGCAAGTCCAGAAAGCCGGCCGCCCACTCCCAGGCGCCGCCGAGCAGCAGAAGGCTCAATACGATGATCGTGAGCTCGCGCGGCAGCGCGAGAATCACGGCCAGCAGCAGCAGTATGACCACTACGGCCGTGACGATGCGCTGTCTCAGCACTTTCCGGCCTGCTGCTCATGCTGTTCCTCGAGGCGCCCGAAACGACGCTGCCTTCCGGCATAGAAATCCAGGGCGGCGAGCAGGTGGCTTTCACCGAACTCCGGCCACAGCACGTCGCAGAAATAAAGCTCCGTATAGGCGAGATTCCAGAGCAGGAAATTGCTGATGCGGCGCTCGCCGCCGGTACGGATCAGCAGGTCCGGATCCGGCAGGTCGCCGAGCTCCAGATAGCGGTTGATGGTCTCGACGTCGACCGCCGCCGGATCGAGCCGCTCCTCGCAGGCATCGACGGCCAGGCGCCGGCACGCCTGGGTGATATCCCAGCGGCCGCCGTAGGCCATGGCGACGACGAGCGTCAGCCGGTCGCCGTCGCGGGTCAACTCCTCGGCGTTGGCTATACGCGACTGCAGCATCGACGAAAGGCTCGCCCGGTCGCCGATGAACCGGAGCCGCACGCGATTGCGCTTGAGCTCGTCGACCTCACGCTGCAGGGCCTCGACGAACAGGGCCATGAGCTTGCCGACCTCGTTGCGGGGCCGCTTCCAGTTCTCGCTCGAGAAGGCGAACAGCGTCAGGATGCGCACGCCGCGCTCGGCACAGGCTTCGACCAGCGCGCGCGCGGCGCGAACGCCCGCGCGGTGACCGGCGTGGCGCGGCAGGGCCCGGC
>JBOIDB010000142.1:0-7822 GCA_050740235.1 Gammaproteobacteria bacterium | reverse complement strand
GAGCCGGAATCGGCGCTCGACGCGGCCGATCAGTTCATGCGCGAGAACCCCGCCCATCCGCGCGTCGATTACGCGCTGTACATCAAGGGGCTGGTACATTTCGAGCGCAATCGCGGGCCTCTGGAGCGCCTGATGCGCGTCGATCTGAGCGCGCGCCCGACGGAGGAGTTGAAGGTTTCGTTCGCGGATTTCGCCGAGCTCGTGCGGCGCTTTCCGGACAGTCCCTACGCCGCGGATGCCGAGGAACGCATGGTCTATCTGCGCAACCGCCTGGCGGAGCATGAGAACCACATCGCCAGCTACTATCTGAACCGCGACGCCTTTGTCGCGGCGGCGCGGCGCGCGCAATACGCGTTCGAAACCTACGAGGGCGCGCCGGCGACGGAAGAGTCGCTGCAGATCATGATCGAGGCGTACCGGGCGCTCGACCTGAACCAGCTCGCCGCCGACACCGAGCGCGTGCTCGAAGCGTCGTTCGGCGATCGCCGCCGCAGGGGGCTCGCGCGTCGCGATGAAGCACCGGAGCCTGCCGAAGAGCCGATCGCCGCGACCAATCCATAGCGCGGTCGGCCGACTGAAGTCGGCCCGACGGCAGGGCGGGTTTCAACCCGCCATCTCTCGAACCGAACTTCACCGGGGCTGGAACCCTGAAGTGATCGGGTACCGCCAATCCCTGCCGAACGCCCGGTCGCTGATGCGGATACCGGGCGGCGCCTGGCGGCGCTTGTACTCGTTGCGCTTGACCATGCCGAGCACGCTGCCGACCAGCGCGCGATCGAAGCCTCGCGCCACGATCTCGTCGACCGAGCAGTCGTCCTCGATGAATGCTTCGAGGATGGGATCGAGCAACTCGTAAGGCGGTAGCGCGTCCGTGTCCTTCTGATCCGGTCGAAGCTCCGCCGAAGGCGCCCGCGCGAGCACCCGTTCGGGAATGGCCGGCGATATCGCGTTGCGATGGCGCGCGAGTCGATAGACCATGGTCTTGCTGCAATCCTTGATCGGCGCGAAACCGCCGGCCATATCGCCGTACAGCGTCGCGTAGCCGACGGCCATCTCGCTCTTGTTGCCGGTCGTCAACAGCATCCAGCCGGTCTTGTTGGAAATCGCCATGAGCACGATGCCACGACTGCGCGCCTGGATGTTCTCTTCCGTCGTATCGGCCGGCAGCCCGCGAAACACGCCAGCCAGCGCTTCCAGGGTTGCATCGAATATCGGCTCGATCGAGATCACGTCGTAACGCACGCCGAGCAGGGTCGCCTGGCGCTCCGCGTCTTCGAGGCTCTCCGCGGACGTGTACGGCGAAGGCATCATGACTGCGCGCACGCGGGCGGCGCCGAGGGCGTCCACGGCCAGGGCCAGCGTGAGCGCCGAGTCGATGCCACCGGACAGCCCGATGATGACGCCCGGGAAAGCGTGCTTGTCGACGTAGTCGCGTATGCCGAGCAGCAACGCGCGGTAGATGCTCCCCTCCGTGCCGAGCGATTCGGCGATCGGTCCGGGCCGGGGCTCGGGCACGCCGTCCTGCACGGCGATCTCCGTCAGGTAGATCCCCTCGACGAAGGGCGGCGCGCGCTGCACGACCTTCCCGGCCGAATTCATGACCACCGAGTTTCCGTCGAAGACCAGCTCGTCCTGCCCGCCGATGAGATTCACGTAGACGAACGGCATGCCGATCTCGCCGATGCGCTCGCGCAGGACTTCCTCGCGCCGCGCCTGATAGTCGAGTTGATAGGGCGAGCCGTTGATGACCAGCGCAATTTTCGCCCCGGCCGCCGCGGCGACGCTCGCCGGGCCGGGTTCCCACACGTCCTCGCAGATCAGCAATGCGGCGGTCAGGCCGTCGAGGTCGACGACCGCCGGCAAATCACCCGGCTCAAAATAACGTTTCTCGTCGAAGACCCGGTAGTTCGGCAGACGATGCTTGCGATAGTTCGCCAGCGTGCTCCCGTCGCGGAACCAGATCGCGGCGTTGTAGATGTTCCGCTGCTCGTACTCGGGATAGCCGACGACCACGCCGATGCCGGAGCTCTCGGTGCGAATGCGCTCGAGCGCCTGGGCCACGCGCTTGCGCATGCCGGCGTGGTGCAGCAAGTCCTCCGGCGGATAGCCGCAGACCGCCAGCTCGGGGAACAGGATCAGATCGGCACCGAGCTCGTCGCGCGCGTGCGCGGCGGCCGTCAGGATGCGCGTCGTATTGCCGTCGACGTCGCCGACACGCAGGTTGAGCTGGGCGAGCGCGATCTTCAGGGAGCTGCTCATGCGTGAAAGAGAGCCGGCGGAATGAATTCCGCCCTACTGCTCAGGACGGCGAATTCTTCCTGCAGGGTCGGCTTCAGCCGACCTGGGGGCATGACGTCCGCTGTGCGGTTCATGACGGCCAGACCTCTGCGCGCAGACCGATCTCAACCGCCCAACGCCGCCTTCATCGCGCTGCCGAGCTCGGCCGGCGAGCGTACCGTGGTCACGCCGGCGGCCTCGAAAGCCGCATACTTGTCCGCTGCCGTGCCTTTGCCGCCGGACACGATGGCGCCGGCATGCCCCATGCGCTTGCCGGGCGGCGCGGTCACGCCGGCGATGTACGCCACGACCGGCTTGCTGACGTGCTGCGCGATGTATTCGGCGGCCGCCTCCTCGTCGGTGCCGCCGATTTCGCCGACCAAGATGATGCCGTCGGTTTCGGGATCCGCCTGAAACAGCGCGAGGCAGTCGATGAAGTCGAGCCCACGCACCGGATCGCCGCCGATGCCGACGCAGGTGGACTGGCCGAGCCCGTTCTGCGTCGTCTGATAAACCGCTTCATAAGTCAGCGTGCCGGAGCGCGATATGACGCCCACGCGGCCTGGCTGGTGAATGAAGCCGGGCATGATGCCGATCTTGCATTCGTCGGGAGTGATGATGCCCGGGCAGTTCGGCCCGATGAGCCGGCAGTCGTAGTTTTCGAGCGCGGCCTTGACGCGCACCATGTCGAGCACGGGTATGCCTTCGGTGATGCAGACGACGAGCTCGATGCCGGCGTCCGCCGCCTCGAGGATCGCGTCGGCCGCGAACGGCGCCGGCACGTAGATCATGCTGACCTCGGCGCCGGTCTCGGCGACGGCTTCGTGCACGGTATCGAAAACCGGCAGGCCGAGATGTTGCTCGCCGCCGCGAAACGGGGTCACCCCGCCGACGAGCTTCGTGCCGTACTCGATGCACTGCTTGGAATGGTAGGTGCCCTGTGTGCCCGTGATGCCCTGGCAGATGACGCGGGTTTCGCTGCCGACCAGGATGCTCATGCCGCGGCCGCCACGACTTTCTTCGCCGCATCCGTCAGATCGGCCGCGGCCTCGATCCGAAGCTCGCTCGCGGCGAGCATCTCGAGACCTTGCTTCGCATTGGTGCCTTCGAGACGCACGACGACCGGCACTTCGACGCCGACCTGACGCACCGCCTCCATGATCCCCTCGGCGATGAGGTCGCAGCGCACGATGCCGCCGAAGATGTTGACGAGGATCGCCTTCACGTTGTCGTTGGAGAGGACCAGCTTGAACGCCTCCGTCACTCTCTCGCTGGTCGCGCCGCCGCCGACGTCGAGGAAGTTGGCCGGCGCGCCGCCGTGCAGCTTGATGAGATCCATGGTGGCCATCGCGAGCCCGGCGCCGTTGACCATGCAGGCGATGTCGCCGTCCAGCGAGACGTAATTGAGGTCGTGCGCGCTCGCGGCGCGCTCTTTCTCGTCCTCCTGGGTCGGATCGCGCCAGGCGACGAGCGCGGGCTGGCGGAACAGTGCGTTCTCTTCGATATTGATCTTCGCATCCAGCGCGACGAGCCGGCCGGCTTTGGTGAGGATCATGGGATTGACCTCGACCAGGCTCGCGTCGCGGTCGTTGAACAGTGCGTACAGCGCCTGGAGGATTTTCGTGAACTGGCGTATGCGGTCCTGGTCGAGCCGCAAGCCGAAGCCCAGTTGCCGCGCCTGATACGCCTGAAGGCCCGCGGCCGGATCGACCGTGATGCGCACGATCTTCTCCGGCGTCTTCACCGCAACTTCCTCGATGTCCATGCCACCTTCGGCCGACGCCATGAACGCGATGCGCTCGCTGCCGCGGTCGACGAGCAGGCTCAGGTAATACTCGTGCTCGATGTCGGATGCGGCCTCGATCATGACGATGTTGACCGGCAGTCCTTCGGGACCCGTCTGATGCGTGCGCAGCATCGTGCCGAGCATCGACTTCGCCGCGGCCGCGACCCCGTCGAGGTCGTCGACCAGCTTGACGCCGCCGGCCTTGCCGCGGCCGCCCGCATGCACCTGCGCCTTGACCACCCAGCGCCGGCCGCCGACTTCCTTCGCGGCTTTCACCGCCTCCGCCGGAGAGCCGGCCGGATGGCCTTCGGGAACCGGAATGCCGTATTCTGCGAAAAGCTGCTTGGCCTGGTATTCGTGAAGGTTCATCGCGGCTCGAAGGGGGGCGGCGTGCGGGCGAAGGCGCGTATTCTGTTACAACAGCCGGGAATTGGCAAAAAATGGCCAATGGTTTCGTTGTGCTCCGTAGGTCGGGATAAGCGCGCAGCGCGTTCCCGGCTATTGCCGGCAACGGCCTGCGGCCCCCGGATCGTGGTCCGGGGCAGGCTTATGCCGGCCTACGAAGAACGGTATGCATGACACCATGACCGCTGCTGAAGCGAGCACGCTCGGCAGCACGCCGGATGCGCGGCGCAAGGAGACGCCGGAGCTCACCTGGCGTGTCGTGCAGTCCCTGAACGCGTACCGCGTGTTGGTCGCGTGCTTTCTGTTTACGCTCTTTATCGTCAGCGACGAGCCGCGCATCGTCGGCGACGCGCAGCCGTTCATATTTCTCGCCGTCGCGACCGCTTACGTTCTGTACGGCCTCCTCAACAGCCTCGCCGTCGGCCGCTTCTGGCCGTCGCTGAATTTCCAGGCATACAGCCAGCTCAGCATCGACATCCTCGCGCTGACCGCGCTCATGCATGCGAGCGGCGGCATCGACAGCGGCCTCGGCATTTTGCTGGTCGTGTCGATCGGCGCGGGCAGCCTCGTGCTTCCGCGACGCATGGCACTGCTTTTCGCGGCGCTCGCCACGATCGCGGTGCTGCTCGAGCAATCCTTCGCGCAAATCACGGCCGTTGCCAGCGTCGCGGACTACACGCCCGCAGGCCTGCTCGGCGTGATCCTGTTCATCATCGCGCTCGCCGCGCACCCGCTCGCGCAGCGCATCCAGGTCAGCGAGGCGCTCGCCCGCCAGCGCGGAGTCGACCTGGCCAACCTCGCGGAGCTGAACGAATACATTATTCAGCATCTGCGCGAGAGTATCGTCGTCGCCGATGCCGAATGCCGGATTCGTCTCATCAACGAATCGGCCGCGCAGAAGCTCGGCGCTCCTTCCGGGTGCCACGGCGTTTCGCTCGAATATCTTTCACCGAAGCTGTACGCCCAGCTCCGCGAATGGCAGCATGCCGGCGACACCTCGGCAGGTACGGCCACGCTGGTCGCCGCTGACGGCTCGACAGTGATCCATCCGCACTTCGCGCCGCTCGGCAAGAGCCGCTCGGGCGCGCTGCTCATCTTCCTCGAGGATGCGAGCCTGCTCGCCTCGCGCGTACAACAGACGAAGCTCGCCTCGCTCGGCCGCCTGAGCGCGAGCATCGCGCACGAGATCCGCAATCCCGTCGGCGCCATGAGCCACGCGGGCCAGCTTCTCTCCGAGTCGACCGCGCTCGGCGAAGAGGAGCGGCGGTTGACCGACATCATTCACACGAATTCGGAACGGGTCAGCGGAATCATCGACAACGTCCTGCAGCTTTCGCGGCGCGACTCGACGCGCCCGCAGCAGCTCGACCTCGGCGCCTGGGTGCAGGGATTCGCGGACGAGTTCTCGCGTACCTTGCAGCTCGAAGAAGGCCAGATGGATGTCGGCGACGCCGACGGCGAAATCGAGGTGCGCATGGACCCGTCCCACCTGCATCAGGTGGTGTGGAACCTGTGCGACAATTCGGTCAAATATGCCAGCGAGGCCGCCGGCGCGATCGTCGTCGAGCTCAATTGCGGCCGGTTGCAGAACAGCGGCCGGCCCTATCTCGAAGTCGCCGACCGCGGACCGGGCATTGCCACGACCAAAGTCGAGCGCATCTTCGAGCCGTTCTTCACGGACACGAAAGGCGGCACCGGGCTCGGCCTGTTCATTTCCAGAGAGCTGTGCGAATGCAACGGCGCGACGTTGCTCTACGAGCCGCGCGAGGGCGGCGGAAGCTGCTTTCGCATCGTGTTCTCGGATCCGCAGCGTTGGGGTCTCGTAGAATGACGGTCTTCGGCGAACCTTCAGGACACCATGCCGGCTAACGTACTCATCGTCGACGACGAGCCCGATATCCGGGAGCTGCTCTCGATGACGCTCGAGCGCATGAAGCTCGCGTCGCGCACGGCCGAGGACCTGTCGTCGGCCCGCCGCGAGCTCGGCAATGGGCGTTTCGATCTCTGCCTCACCGACATGCGCCTGCCCGACGGCAACGGTCTCGAGCTCGTCGAGTGGATGCAGACGCATTCGCCCGGTACGCCGGTCGCGGTGATCACTGCGCACGGCAACGTCGAGTCGGCAGTGCGCGCGTTGAAGCTCGGCGCGTTCGACTTCGTCTCCAAGCCGCTCGACGTCCGGCAGCTCCGCAAGCTCGTCGGCACGGCGCTCAAGCTGCGCGATACGGAGGCGGAAGAGGAAGCCGCGCAGCCGCAGAGCCCGCTGCTCGGCGGCTCGCGGGCCATGCGCGAGCTGCGCGAGGTCGTCTCGCGGGTCGCGCGCAGCCAGGCGCCGGTGCACATCTGCGGCGAGTCGGGCACCGGCAAGGAGCTGGTCGCACGGCTCATCCACGAGAGCGGCGCGCGGCGCGAGCAGGCTTTTGTGCCGATCAATTGCGGCGCCATTCCGACCGAGCTCATGGAGAGCGAGTTCTTCGGCCACCGGAAAGGCAGCTTCACGGGCGCGGTCGCGGACAAGGAAGGCCTGTTCCAGGCTGCCGAAGGCGGCACTTTGCTGCTCGACGAGATCGCCGACCTGCCGCTGCACATGCAGGTCAAGCTCCTGCGCGTCATTCAGGAGAAAACCATGCGCCCGGTCGGCGCCGCACGGGAAATCCCCGTGGACGTACGAATCCTGAGCGCGACTCACCGGAATCTGTCGGATCTGGTCGCATCCGGCAAGTTTCGCGAGGACCTGTTTTACAGAATCAACGTCATCGAGCTGCGCGTGCCGCCGCTCCGCGACCGGTTGTCGGACGTGCCGGCGCTGGCCGAAAGCATCCTCGAACGGCTGGCGGGCCGCATGGGGCAGCAAGCCCCGACCCTGTCGGAGGGCGCGCTCGAAGTGCTCGGCAAATACCATTTCCCGGGCAACGTGCGCGAGCTGGAGAACGTGCTCGAGCGCGCGCTGGCGCTGTCGGGCGGCGATACGATCGAGGCCGGCGACATTCAGCTCCGCACCGGCGGCGCTACGCCCCCTCGTCATCCCGGCGAAAGCCGGGACCCAGTTGAAACAGACGCGCCGGGCCCGCTCGGCAGCCAGCTCGAGGACGTGGAGCGCGACGCGATCGTCAAGGCCCTCGAGCAAACGCGCTTCAACAAGACGGCGGCGGCGAGATTACTCGGCATCTCGTTCCGCGCGCTGCGCTACAGAATCAAAAAGCTCGGGCTGGAATAACGGTCTTCCGTCGTCCCGGCGGAGCCGCCTCGTCGTCCCGGCGAAATGCCCCCTCGTCGTCCCGGCGAAATGCCCCCTCGTCGTCCCGGCGAAATGCCCCCTCGTCTTCCCGGCGAAATGCCCCCTCGTCTTCCCGG
>JBOIDB010000141.1:0-10971 GCA_050740235.1 Gammaproteobacteria bacterium | reverse complement strand
GCGTCTTCCAGCGGGGAGATAACGCCGACGATGCAACGTTCGCGCATGTCCAGATCCACCGACGCACAATAGAGATCAATCAGTTCGCTAGTAGCGCCTCGCAAGAGCATCTCAGCGGAAAAGGTTGGAGCTGAGAAGAAGAGGACAATCAGTAACAAGCAGCGCACTTCAGGGCGCAATCGGCCAGTTGGCATGGTATGCATTTATTGTACCCCCCGGACGTCCCCATCAGTCTCCATTACGCGAACAATTTTGCTGTTGGATGCGCGTGTATAGAGAGGTAAGTTGTTGTTGGTGACCCATTTTAGGTCGCAAAACTCTTCCTCGTCCTCGAGATCACATGTGCTAGGAAACCGATTGGCGTTGTTTTGTGCATCAATCATTGTTTGGGTCCAAAGTGATTCGGGTATACCGTGACATCCCGCAGCTTCTCGGCATCATCGAACCAAGGATGACTATGCGCCCCGGCTAACGCCAGTGTTGTAACTGCTATGTCAGTTGCACATGGGTTATCTTCAGGAGAAAAGACAAAATTGTTTACAACTAGCATACTGGTATTGGAGCATTTTACTTGAGCGCCACGTTCTCGCGGCTCTCGCACCGGAAATGATTGAAGCCACCATTTCGCTTTGCCATCAATCTCGGAAAGGGAACAACCACCAGCAGGCGGATCGTCGCATCCTGTAGTATCACCCGCCGTCGATTTAGACGCGCCATATATAGGCCTTGGAAGGGCATCCGGCCAGCATGGCGGATCAGCACTGGGTTTTTCCCCAGATTGCGTTCTGCCTTCTTGAACGACGAGGAAGGAGATTGAAAGGAATGCGATAGTGGCTAGGAGGGGATGTCGCAGGTGACGATGAATAAGCATCGACCGTTTCCTCTTGCTATTCCGTCAAGGCGGGAAACTTGGCGCTTTGCGGGCGTCAGCTACCGTATATTCCTAGAGATGTTATCTGCCAAGCTATTTGTGAGCGACAATCAACAGAACCAGTTTACATATCGAGTCGCAAGTCGCTGAATATGAACGACAAGGAGGGAACGAGGGACCATAGAAGGAAAGCGACCGAGATTCCAGAAGCTGGCTGAAGTCGGCCCTACGCCTGGCCAAGGAGCCACATCGCAACTCGGAGAGGCCGGATGTCGGCCAGGAGCGCCGGGATTGAAACGGCCCTACGAGGATTCTTCTTCGGCGACTTCTTCGGAGCGGCTCTCGCGGGATCGGGCGCCGGAGAGCGTCCGGAAGATCTCATCCTGCACCGACCGCCAGCTCGCGTAATTCTGCTGTGCGATGTCGGCGACCATGCCCGCGGGATCTCTGCCGACCACGCCTTCCACACGTTCTCGTATCTGCTGCCGCTGGCTCGTGAAGAGCTTCATGCTCTGCTCGAGAAAACTGCCGACCACGCCTTGCATGGCGTCATCGTAGGAGCGGATGAGCTGCGCAAGGAAATCGCGGCTCATGATCGGCTGGCCGCGCTGCTCCTGCTCGGCGATGACCTGCAGCAGAATGCTCCGCGTGATGTCTTCCTGGCTCCGCTTGTCGATGACGACGAAGTCGATGCGCTCCAGCACCAGGCGGCGAATGTCCGCGAGAGTGATGTAGTGGCTCTGCTCGGTGTCGTAGAGGCGTCGATTGGGGTATTTCTTGATGATGCGAGGCTGAGTCATGGCGCGCACCTGGCCGTCGGGAGTTCAGCGGAAGCGCGACCATTCTATCGCCAATTCCCGCCGGGCGGACGATGAAAGTTTTCGACTCGCGTTCAAGTTTCATGCCGGTTTTGCGAAGGCACCGCATCGAGGCGCCAGTGCTCACCCGCCCAGTCCCAGATCTCCTGCGGTTGGGCCCGGACGAGCGCGTCCGGCGGCCGCTGGCCGAGGAACTTCAGCGCCGCATGCAGCACTTCTCCCGGATGCCGGCCGTCCACGGGCCCCGCGCCGGTCTGCTTGCTGAGCTTCTGGCCATCCGCGGCGAGGACGACCGGCAAGTGTGTGTAGTTCGGCGTCGGCAGGCCGAGCAGCCGCTGCAGGTAAATCTGTCGGGGCGTGCTGTTCAGCAGGTCGGCGCCGCGAACGATGTCCGTTATGCGCTGGAAGCCGTCGTCGATGACGACGGCGAGATGGTAGGCGAAGAGCCCGTCGCGCCGGCGCACTATGAAGTCGCCGACCTCGCGTAACACCGACTGACGGAAACGGCCCTGCAGGCGATCCCTGAACTCGACCGGCTCGGCATCCGTGCGCACGCGCACCGCGGTCCGGCGCCGGCGATTGCGCGGACCACCACGGCAAGTGCCCGTATAGATATCGGATTCGCCGGCCGCGGAGCGAATCTCGCCGCGTGTGCAACTGCAGCGATACGCAGCACCCGCGGCGTTCAGGGCTTCGATGGCTTCAGCGTATGCACCGACACGCGTGCTCTGACACAGCACGGATTCGTCCCACTCGAATCCGAGACGCTCTAGCGAGCGCAGGATCGAGTCGGCGGCGCCCTTCATTTCCCGCGGCGGATCGATATCCTCGACGCGGATCAGCCACTGGCCGCCACGCCGCCGCGCTTCGAGACAGCTCCCAAGCGCGGCGACCAGCGATCCGAAATGGAGGGGACCTGTAGGGGAGGGGGCAAATCGGCCCCGATACACGGCGGTCCGGGGCGTCAGCCGCCCATCTGCTTCTCGCGAATCTCGTCGAGCGTCTTGCAGTCGATGCACAGCGTTGCCGTGGGTCGCGCCTCGAGGCGGCGGATGCCGATTTCGACGCCGCAGGACTCGCAGAACCCGTAGTCGCCCGACTCCACGGTCCCGAGCGCCTCGTCGATCTTCTTGATCAGCTTGCGCTCGCGGTCGCGCGTGCGCAGCTCGAGGCTGAACTCGGATTCCTGCGTGGCCCGGTCATTGGGGTCGGGGAAATTGGCCGCTTCGTCCTTCATGTGATGCACGGTGCGGTCCACTTCTTCCATGAGCTCGCGTTTCCAGGCGCGCAGGATGGTCGAAAAATGCGTCCGCTGCGCCTCGCCCATGTACTCTTCGCCGCGCCGGGGCTGATAGGGCTTGATGCCATGGCCGGGGCCCGCGAGGAGGCTGCCGGCACTGCGGCGCATGGGTCGCGTCGCGGTGGGCCGCGCGCTTGCTCGGGTCGTGGCTGCGCTCACCCCGCGGCTGCTTGCGGCGCCGGTTGCCGACGTGCGTCTTGCAGCGCTCGCGGATTTCTTGCGGGCCGGCGTTTTCTTCGTCCGGGCCGGCTTCTTGCGGGCGGCCGTCTTGCCGCTGACCCGGGACCGCGACTTTTTCTTCGCTGACGTCGATCTGGCCGTCGACCTGCGAGCCGATTTACGGGCCGTGGCTTTCCTACGCGTGCCCGCCTTCGCCCTCGCCGCGGGCTTGCGCGTGCGGGCGGCCGAGGCCTTCTTCTTGTGAACCTTTTTCTTGCCCGCCGCGGCCCCGCTTCGTCTCGCCGTGCGCTTTTTTGCAACCGCTTTCCGCGCGCCGCTCCTGGCGGCGGATCTCCTCGTTGCTGCCATCAAATCAGTCCTCGACCATGCCGTGAATCGAACGGAGCATTATACAACCGAAATACTGCCTGTGAAGCTTTGCGGAGCACCCCGAAATCTAAGGCAGCGCGACCGCCTCCGCACCGCTCCATCCCGGCTGCCGATGCTCCGCGACGACCGTCGTGGCGATGCCGCCCCGCACGTTGAATTCCGCCGTCAGGCGCATGAAGCGAGGCTCGAGCAGGGCCGTCAGATCGTCGAGGATTCTGTTCGTGACCGCTTCGTGAAAGGCGCCCCGATCGCGGAACGACCAGACGTAGAGCTTGAGCGATTTCAGCTCGACGCACAGCGCATCCGGCACGTACTCGATGCGCAGCGTGGCGAAATCCGGCTGGCCCGTCCGCGGGCACAGACAGGTGAATTCGGGCACCGTGATGCGAATGGTATAATCGCGCGCCGGATTCGGGTTGGCGAAGGTTTCGAGAGGGTTGCCGTGACTCGTGAGCGTGTCGTTCGCGGGCATGTCTCCGTGCATCGTTTTTGCCGGCGGATTACTTTACACTACGGCCGTTTTACGAGCTATCGCCGCGGCCATTAGGGAAGGGAATGCGTCTCAGCAAGATCAAGCTCGCCGGTTTCAAATCCTTTGTCGACCCCACCACCATCTATCTGCCGAGCGAGCTGATCGGCGTCGTCGGCCCCAACGGCTGCGGCAAGTCCAACATCATCGACGCCGTGCGCTGGGTCATGGGCGAGAGCTCGGCCCGGAATCTGCGCGGCGACTCCATGGCCGACGTGGTCTTCAACGGCTCGAGCGCCCGCAAGCCGGTCGGATCGGCGTCCGTGGAGCTGTGCTTTGACAACTCCGACGGCAAGGTCGGCGGGCAGTATGCCCGTTACAACGAGATCGCGATCCGGCGCGTCGTCACGCGCGACGGCTTGTCCAATTACTACCTCAACAACTCGCGCTGTCGCCGCAAGGACATCACCGGCCTGTTTCTCGGCACGGGCCTCGGCCCGCGCAGCTATTCGATCATCGAGCAGGGGATGATTTCCCGCCTCATCGAGGCCAGACCGGAGGAGCTGCGGGTGTTCCTCGAGGAAGCGGCCGGCATCTCCAAGTACAAGGAGAGACGGCGCGAGACCGAGAACCGCATCGTTCATACGAAGGATAATCTCTCCAGACTCAATGACTTAAGAGACGAAGTTGAGAAACTGATTAAACACCTGCAGCACCAGGCCCGGGCCGCCGAGCGCTACAAGAAGCTCAAGGAAGAAGAACGCCGGGTAACCGCCGACCTCCTGGCGCTGCGCATGCGCGGCCTGCAGCAGCGCATCGATTCCGGACAGGCCTTGCTGCACGAGCGTGAAACGGCCGTCGAAGCGGAGGTCGCCGGACTGCGCGCGATCGAGGCCGGCATCGAGAAGGCGCGCGATCGGCACACCGATCAGGGCGAGCGTTTCAATGTCGTGCAAGGCCGATATTACGAATCCGGCGCGGAAATCGCCCGCTTGGAGCAATCCATAAAGCACCGCCGCGAGCTCGAGGCGCGACAACGTCAGGACCTCGAGCAGGCGATCCAGGGTCTCGAGGAGCTCGGCGCGCATATCCATCGTGACGAGGCCTTGCTGCGCGACATCGATGACACGCTGCATGCGCGCGCGCCGGATTTCGATTGCGCCCGCGAGGCGGAACAGTCCTCCGCCGCCGCGCTTCAGGAGGCGGAACGCCGCATGCAGGCCTGGCAGCAGGATTGGGATGCCTTCAATCAGGAGGCCGGCGAAGCGCAGCGTGGCGCCCAGGTCGAGGCGGCGCGCATCGAGCACCTGGAAACCCAGCTCGCCCGGCTGGAAAGGGAGCAGGAGAAGCTGCGCAGCGGCCGCGCGGCGCTCTCGCCGGACGATCTGGAAATCGAGGTCGCGAAGCTCACGGAACGCGAATCGAGCGGGCGGAAACAGCTCTCGGACCTGCAAGCGTCGCTCGATGCCATGCTGGGCCAGATTCGCACGCTGCGGGACCAGGACAGCAAGCTCGCCTCGCGGCTCGACGAATGTCGCGCCGAGCAGCAGAGTGGCGCAGGCCGCATGGCTTCGCTGACGGCCCTGCAGCAGGCGGCCCTCGGCCAGAATGAACGTGCCGCGACGGAGTGGCTCGCCGAACGCCAGCTAGATCAGAGCCCACGGCTCGCGCAGAAGCTCGAAGTGGAGCCGGGCTGGGAGAGTGCCGTCGAGACCGTGCTCGGCGGCTATCTGGAAGCTGTTTGCGTCGACGATCTGGACGCCGCGCTGAACGAGCTCGGCAAACTCGAGCAGGGCAATCTGACGCTGATCGGCGGCAACGGCAGCGAAGAACCGGCGGAGGCCGATTGCGGGCCGTCGTCGCTGCTGGCGGCCAGGCTGCGCGGCGCGGTGGGTTGCAGGGACCTCCTCGCCGGCGTCTTCGCCGTCGAAACGCTTCCCGAAGCGGCGCAAAGACGTGGCTCACTGGGGCTCGGTGAATCGGTCGTCACGCAAGGCGGCGCCTGGCTCGGGCCCGCCTGGGTGAAAGTCAGCAAGGGCTCCGACCGGCGCGCCGGCGTGATCTCGCGCGAGGGCGAGCTTCGCAAGCTGCGCGAGGCGCAGACCCGGATGAAGGGGCGGCTCAAGCAACTCGAGAAGTTGCAGCACGATACGCGCGTGCGCCTGAAACAACTCGAGGATGCGCGCGACGCACGCCACGGCGAGCTCGGCGAAGCGCAGCGAGACCATGCGGGCCTCGCCGCACGGCTAGATGCGGCTCGGGGCCGCGCGAGCCAGATACGCGACCAGATCGAAGTCTTCGACAGCAATTCGACCGATGTGCAGCGGGACCTCGGCGAGACGGCAGAGCAGCTCGCAGCGGCGCGCGTGCGCCTGGAAGCGGCGCAGACTCGCATGAGCGGCGTCGATGAGCGGCGCGCCGTGCTCGTGACCCAGCGCGACGAAGCGGAAAAGTGCCTCGTGGCAGCACGCGACCGCGCGAGCGCGGATCGCGAGGCGTCGCACCGGATCGCGATTGAGGTCGAAACGCGACGCAGCTCGCGAAAGTCGGCGAGCGTCGGGCTGGAGCGCATGCAATCCCAGCACGCGCAGTTCAGCGAACGGCGGGATGCGCTCGGCAGGCAGCTTGCGGAAGGCGAGACGCCCCTGCGTGAGGAGGGAAAGACCCTGGAAACTTGCCTCGAGCAAAGGGTCGTCATCGAAACGGCGCTGGCCGATGCGCGCAGGCTCGTAGAGCAGGCCGAAGTCCGGGTGCGCGAACTCGAGCAGCAGCGGGTCGAACACGAGCGCCGGGTCGAGGAAGTTCGCGCGGGACTGGAGGAATCGCGCATGGTAGCGCGCGAGCTGACCGTGCGGCGTGAAGCGCTGGACGAGCAGTTTGCGGCGACGGGCTTCGACTACGCGAGCGTTTCCGCCGAGCTGCCTGCGGAAGCCACGTTCGAAACCTGGGAAGAGCGGCTGGCGAAGGTCGCGCGCCGCCTCGAGCGCCTCGGCCCGATCAACCTGGCGGCCATAGACGAATTTCGCGAGCAGTCGGCGCGCAAGGAATATCTCGACGCGCAGCTCGCCGATCTGACCGAGGCATTGACGACGCTCGAGAACGCCATTCGCAAGATCGATCGGGAGACGCGCACCCGCTTCAAGGAAACTTTCGACAGGGTCAATAGAGGCCTGAAGGGCATGTTCCCGCGCCTCTTCGGCGGCGGGCATGCCTATCTCGAATTGACCGGAGATGATCTGTTGAGCGCCGGTGTCACGGTAATGGCCCGTCCACCCGGCAAACGCAACAGCACGATCCACCTGCTTTCCGGCGGCGAGAAAGCGCTCACGGCCGTCGCGCTCGTGTTTGCGATTTTCGAGCTCAATCCGGCGCCGTTCTGCCTGCTGGACGAAGTGGATGCGCCGCTGGATGATGCAAATGTCGGCCGCTTTTGCGATCTCGTGCGGGAAATGTCCCAGCGCATCCAGTTCGTGTTCGTTACGCACAACAAGACTACGATGGAGATGGCCCGTCAGCTCACGGGTGTCACGATGAACGAGCCGGGTGTTTCGCGGCTGGTCGCCGTGGATGTCGACGAGGCGGTGCAGCTCGCCGCCATGTGAGGTTGCAGGATGCCGGAGTTGCGTTGGATCCTGATTCTGCTGGGCGTATTGCTGATCGCCGCCGTCTATTTCATCGGCCGCCGGCGCCAGAACGCACCGTCGGAGCGTTACGAGCCGCGTCTGACGGACGAAGCGGACGAGGAACTGCTGCGCCCGCCCGCCGCGGCTCACACGGAGCCGCTCGTCCAGGACGGCTGGCTCGATACGGACGGCCACGAAGACGACGTCTTCGATGAGCCGTTCGAGGAAGCGGAGCTGGCTGACCCAAACGGTATCGCCGAAGCGGAGCCCGAGCCACAAACTGCCACGACGCCGGGCGAGCAGAAGATCATCGCGGTCCGAGTCGCCGCGCGAATGAGCACGCGGTTTCGGGGCGAGGACGTCATTCGGCTGCTCAACGAGGAGGGCCTGGAATTCGGCAGGTTCGACATCTTCCATCGTCGCGCGGAAGAAGCGGGATCCGAACCGGTCTTCAGCGTCGCGAGCATGATCGAGCCCGGTACATTCGACCTCGATGCCGGCGATGCCGAACAACTGCCCGGCGTCACCCTGTTCATGGTATTGCCCGGACCGTGCGACGGTATCACCGCGCTCGACGACATGCTCGGCATTGCGCACCGCCTGGCCGACCAACTCAACGGCGAGGTGCTCGATCAGAGTGGCAGCACCCTGAGCCGCCAGCGAGCGAGCAATCTTCGGGACGAGATCATCGGCTTTCAGCATCACCTCGCCGTGCTGCAGCGGCATACACCATCCGACAAGGGGCGCCGGCGCTTCTTCTGACCTCCCGCTTGCGCGCCTGAAGTCACCGGTGCCCGTTCCAGCCAAAGCCCGTCGTCGCGGCGCGGAGCTCCGCGAAGCGATCGACCGACACAATTACCTGTATCACGTGCTCGATGCGCCTGAAATACCGGATGCCGAGTACGACCGGCTCCTGCGCGAGCTGGAGGCGCTCGAGCGTGATTTCCCGGAGTTGATCGCGCCGGATTCCCCGACTCAGCGCGTCGGCCCGGAGCCGGTCAAGGCGTTCGGCGTCGTGCATCACGAGGTGCCGATGCTGTCGCTGGCTAACGCGTTCAGCGACGAGGAGGTGGTCGACTTCGATCGCCGCGTGCGCGCCCGGCTCGGCGATGTCGACGAAGTCGAATATGTCGCGGAACCGAAACTGGATGGTGCGGCGATCAGCCTGCTGTATGAAAAGGGCAAGCTCGTGCGCGGAGCCACGCGGGGGGACGGAGAGAAAGGCGAAGACGTGACCCACAACGTACGCACGATTCCATCGGCTCCGCTGGCATTGCGCGGGCGTCGCTTACCTCGGCGCCTGGAAGTACGGGGCGAAGTGTACATGTCGAAGGCTCGCTTCGAAGCATTCAATGAAAGGGCGCGCGAGCGCGGAGAGAGATTGTTCGTCAACCCGCGCAATGCGGCCGCCGGGAGCTTGCGGCAGCTTGATCCGCGGCTCACCGCAAGCCGGCCGCTGAAGATATTCTTTTATGGGATCGGCGAACTGGAGGGGATGGCGCGCCCGGATCGTCAGAGCGTCATACTGGAACGATTACGCGAGTGGGGGCTGCGGGTCTCGCCATTGATAAAAAACGTGTGCGGCATCGATGGTTGCCTCGAGTACTATCGCGACACCGCGCTGCTGCGACACAAGTTGCCGTACGAGATTGATGGCATCGTCTACAAGGTCGACAAGGTCGAATTGCAGCGACGGCTGGGCCAGGTCTCGCGAGCGCCGCGATGGGCCATTGCCCATAAGTTCCCTGCCCAGGAGGAGCTCACGGTCGTGCGCGGCGTGGAATTCCAGGTCGGGCGGACGGGAGCCTTGACGCCGGTTGCGCGGCTCGAGCCGGCGTTCGTCGGCGGTGTTACGGTCAGCAATGCGACGTTGCACAACATGGATGAGCTGAGGCGCAAGGATGTAAGGATTGGCGACACAGTGGTGATCCGGCGGGCGGGCGACGTGATCCCCGAGGTCGTCAGCGTGCTCCACGATAGGCGGCCGAAGAATACCCGGCCAGTCGAGCTGCCCGCGAAATGCCCGATTTGCGGCGCCGACGTCGTGCGCGCTGAGGGCGAAGCGGTGGCCCGCTGCACGGGCGGCCTGTTCTGTCCCGCGCAGCGAAAAGAGTCGATCCGCCACTTTGCATCACGGCGCGCCATGGACATCGAAGGTCTTGGTACGAATCTCATCAACCAACTCGTCGAGGCGGAGCTGGTCCGTAAGCCCGGTGACATTTACAAGCTCACGCGAGACACGCTGACCGGCCTCGAGCGGATGGGCGAGAAATCGTCGGACAAGCTGCTCGCCGCGATCGAGCAGAGCAAGGAAACAACGTTCGCGCGCTTCTTGTATTCGCTCGGAGTTCGCGAGGTAGGCGAGTCGACGGCATCCTCCCTTGCCGGTCATTTCCGGAAGCTGGATTCCCTGATCGAGGCGGACGAGGAAACACTTCAGGCCGTACCGGACATCGGTCCGGTAGTTGCCAGGCATGTGCGTGCCTTCTTCCAGCAGTCGCACAATAAGGAGGTCATAAAAGCCTTGCTTGATGCCGGCATACATTGGCCGGTACCGGTGGCGAAACCCAGGGAAACCGCTTTGACAGGTAAGACCTTCGTGCTGACCGGAAGCCTGGAATCGATGACCAGGGAGGAGGCGAAGGCGAAAATCGAGGCAGCAGGGGGACGGGTGACCGGTAGCGTGTCTGCCAAAACCGATTTTGTAGTCTGTGGAAAGGATCCTGGTTCGAAGTTGGATAAGGCCCGAAAACTCGGTGTGCAGACAGTCGATGAAGGCGCACTGAACCGATTGCTGACGCCAGGGGAACGAACTAAACGAGACTGAGACCAGGCTTGGGAACCCGGCAAAAGCACTCTCGAGCTGAACAAAAAACGATCAACGCACCGAAATTCGAGCAGAGAACCAAATTCCAAAGGGTTTGGGCTCGAATTCCCAACATATGGTTTTTGTTGACCGTGAGAATTTCGCCTCATATATTTGCGCGCATGAACGCACAACTCCATAAGCAAGTTCTAAGAGCTGCCCAATTTTTCATGACGCCAATAGCGAGATTCTTGCTAAGAACGGGAATCGGCTATCGGGAGTTTTCGGAGGTAGCAAAACTTGCTTTTGTGGATGTAGCAAGTCGAGACTACGGAATACGCGGTCGACCTACGAATATCTCGCGCGTTGCGGTCATGACTGGTCTCACAAGAAAGGAAGTAAAACGAATTCGTGTGAAGTTAGCATCGGACGACGTCTCTTCTAGTGTGCGAGTGAGTCCTGGCCAAGAAATATTGCACTTTTGGTATCAAGATCCAGAGTACCTGGGTCAGAATGCTGTGCCGTTTCCTATACC
>JBOIDB010000140.1:0-6927 GCA_050740235.1 Gammaproteobacteria bacterium | reverse complement strand
CGGATGCTGACGTCAACTTCATAGATCATCCGGGATCGACGAGCTGACCGACAACACATCACCACCCAATATCGATCTATTGGTCAGGACCCGAAGCGCTGGCAACGCAAATCTCTCACAGCCTCTTTCGCCGGGACGACAATTATTCACAGGCCGAACGCAACCTCTCTTCGGCCCTGCGCAGCGTCTCCGGCCAACGCGTTTCCCAGCAACAGGCGTGGTCGTATCCGTCGAGCACGATCACGGCGTGACATTCATGCTCCGCCGCATAGCCCTCGGTGAACCTGCGGGGCACGATCTGGTCGTTCGATCCGACCAGATGCACGAACGGCACGTCCGGGCCCGCGTCCATCGGCATTTTTGCGGGGTCGATCGATTCCGTCAACGGCAGGTAACCGTGGGTCGCGCTCCATGCGGCGACGTCGAGATTGCCCGCGATCGTAATCACGCCGGCGAGTCCGGCTATGTCTCCCGCCAGGAGCACGGCCAGCGTGCCGCCGCCGCTGTAGCCGATGAGCACCACTTCGGCCGGGCGGTAGTCCGCGACGACGCGTGAAATGGCCGAGGCCATGCTGGCGACCACGCGTGGCGAATAGCGCGCCGACGTCCAGATATGGTTCGTGCATGCGTCATCGGAGGCCGTTCCGAGATAACAGGGGCGGCCGACGTAAACCGAGAAGGCGGGGTCCGCGCTCATCAGCCGCAGCGCCAGCGGGTTTCGCGGCGTCGGGTCGGAGGAGATGCGGTTGCCGTCGGCCCACGGCGTGCCGTCGCTGCCGATATACACGTGCAGGCGCTTCGCCTCGGCCGGCCTGCGCACGGTGGTGTAAACGACATGCCGGAAACCCGAGCCTTCCACTATGCTTCGTTCATAGCCGGCCTGCGCCGCGAGGCGGTCCATGCGGATTGCCGGCGAAGCGCATCCGAATGCGAGCCCGGAAAGTATCAGACACGACATAATCCGGAGATCGCGCGCGAGAAATCGACGGACGCTCATGTCGATATTCGTGTTTGCAAAGGTGCAGAGAAAGGGAGTAGTTTAACCATCGACCCGAAGAGCAATAAACTGCGCCACCGACCGCGACGATACGCGGCGGCGCAAACTTGAGGCGGGGTAATGGGGCTGATCCGACGCGGACCGTTCGCTGTATGTGTGTTCCTGCTCGCAGGCTGCGCTGCGGCGCCGCCCGCGGGCGTGTCCGCCGCGCAGGACAACACGCTCGAAGGCCGCACGGAAGTCGCCGACCTCTATGTTGTCGATTGCCTGCTGCCCGGCACCGTGCGCATGCTCGGCAATCGGCCGTATATTACCCCTCGGCGCCCGGCGCGCACGACTGCCGCCGATTGCCGGGTGCGCGGCGGCGAGTACGAAGCCTATGACCGGGCCGATTATCGCTCGGCATTGAACGTCTGGATGCCCGCGGCCAACCGCGGCGATCCCGAAGCGCAAACCAACGTCGGAGAAATTTTCGAGCGCGGACTCGGCGGCGCGCCCAACTACGAAGCGGCGCGAATCTGGTACGAAAAAGCTGCCGCACAGGGCAGCGCCCGCGCGCAGTTCAATCTCGGCACGCTCTACGAGCTCGGCCTCGGCGTCGAGCAGGACCGCGTCGCGGCCATGAACTGGTATCGCAAATCCTGGGGGCTCGAGGAAGATGCCCTCATCCTGGCCTCGGTCGCCGAACAGGAGCAGGAGGCCTTGCGCGAGCGCCTCGAGCAGCAGATCGATCAGAAGGACGCGCAGATCGAGCTCCTCCGGCAACAGCTCTCCGAGATGCAGGGCGATGCCCGCCAGACCAGCGAGCAGGTCGATGCCCTGCGGTCACTGATCGCGCAGCTCGAAACCGCGCGTCAGGAGGAGTCCGCAAAGCTCGCATCGCTTCCCCAGGCCACGGCGCCGGCCGATCCTGCGACCGAGATGCCCGCCCCCGCGGATGAAGCATTCCGGCCCGCCAGCCCGCGTGAAATGAACGAAAGGAGCTTTGGCCGTTACTACGCGCTGCTCGTCGGCAACCAGAACTACCAGCACTGGGACGACCTCGAGTCGCCCTGGAACAACGTCAACCGCGCCAGGCAGATCCTCGAAGAACGCTACGGCTTCAGCGTGCAGGTGATTGCGGACGACCCGGACGGCACCATGCTGTTGAGCGCGCTGAACGACCTGAACGAGATGCTCACGGAGGACGACAACCTGCTCATTTTCTACTCGGGGCACGGAGCGCGCGAACAGGTGAGCGGAATGGAGATGGGATTCTGGCTGCCTGTGGCGTCCGAGCCGCCGCCGAGGGACACACACTGGCTGCCGACGGAGGCCATTACCAGGCATCTGTACCGGCTGAAGGCGAAACGTATTCTGGTGATCGCCGATTCGTGCTACGCGGGTTTGTTGTCGTCGGGACCGGATCCGATCACTACCGGCATGAAGGAAGATCTCCTTCTGTCGGAGCGATACGTCGAGCTGAAGCTGCCGAAGAAATCGCGGCTGCTGCTCTCATCCGGCGGCGATAGCCCGGTAATGGATGCAGGTGGAGACGGCTATTCCGTTTTTGCGAGCGCGCTCCTCGAAGAGCTGAGCACGAATACGGACGTGCTGGGCGTGCCCGCGCTGTTCCTGAGAATCCGGCAGAAGGTGAGCGACGCGGCCGCCGCCAGCGACTTCGAGCAGAGTCCCGCCTGGAATTTCATTCGCGCCGCCGGCAGCGAGCCCGGCGACTTCTTCTTCGTTCCGAATGCCTGATCGAGCCATACAAGACAGGACGCCAAGCATGAACGCCAGATGGAATGCCAACCCGACCGGGAGTCGCGCACGTCCGTTGTCCCTCATGCTGGTCGCGCTCGCGTCGCTCGTCGCGACCCCCGCGCACGCCGACCTGACCGATATCGTATTCGCCACTACGCTCGAGAACGCCGCCGCCGCAGCCAATCAGGCGGTCTTCGACGCGCTGGCTGCCGACTGCGGCCCGCGCGCCGGGCCCCTGCCCGCCTGCCCGGCCGACACCTTCGCGGTTTTCCGCAACGTCAGGGAGCTCGTGCACACCTCGAACGAGCTGATCGGCTTCGGCCCGACCGAGTTCAGCCTCGGCCTCGACGTGCAGGGGCTCGGCTTCGCTCTGCGCTGGACCGCGGCCGAGGAGCTGGCCGCGCAGGGCTCCATGTCGACGGAGTTCGCCAACAGCCAGCTGTCCAATCTCGCCTCCCGGCTTTCGGCGCTGCGCTTCGGCGCCCGCGGCTTCCGCATCGCGGGCCTCCCTGGCAAGCGTGGCGACCGCCGTGTGGTCTACGCGGACAACAAATCCCGCCGCGGCGGCGGCGCCAGCGCGGACGAACAGTTGGCGGACGACCAGTTCGAGGACGAATACAGCCGCCTGGGCTGGTTCATGAACGGCTCCTTCGGCTTCGGCGACAAGGATCCAACGCAACAGGAAGACGCTTTCGACTTCGACGGCACCGAGATCACCGCGGGTGTCGATTATCGTTTCACGGACGCCTGGGTGCTCGGCGGCATCGCCGGGTACTCGGAATCCGTCGTCGATTTCGATTCCGCGCTGAGTATTGTGGACGGCGGCATCGAGGCTGACGGATTCAGCGGGCTGGTGTTCGGCCTGTTCCAGTCCGAGCGATACTACCTGAGCGGTTCTCTCGGCTACCAGTCGCAGAGCTTCGACATCACTCGGAACATCAAGTACCCGTCGTTCAATCCGAACATACCGAGCGTCAATGAGACCGCGCTCAGCACGACCGACAGCGGCACGATCACGGCAACCGCCGACGCGGGAGTCACGCTGCAAAAAGGCGCCTTCGCGTTCGAGCCCTACTTCCGCTCGGAATACATCGACATCGACATGGATCCGTTCCGCGAGATGAATCCCAATCCGGTGAATCCGCGCAATTTCGACTTCGAGGTCGGCCGGCAGAAGATCCAGTCCTGGGACAACACGCTCGGCATGCGCTTCCAGTATGCGTTGACCCCGCCGTTCGGCGTGTTCATTCCTTTTCTGGCCGGCGAGTATCATCGCGAGATCGAGGACGATCAGCGGCGCATTTCCGCCGTCTATCTCAATCTGCCGGATCAGCTCCGCACGGCGGGTTTTGCCGGCAACTTCAATCTTCTGACCGACCCGCCGGACGACAGCTATTACGTCATGAAAATCGGCATGAGCACGATCCTGCGCGGCGCCCGCCAGCTCGAGGACGAGGGTGTCGTCAAGGGTGGCATTCAGGGTTTCGTCCAGTACCAGAAAGTCCTGCAGCTCGAGAATTATTCCGACAATGTGTTCACCGCCGGCCTGCGCCTGGAATTCTGAACGGCCGCTGATGCTTGCGATTCAGCTCGAGGAAAAACGGCAATGACCAGGTTCCCGTCACTGTTCTCGGGCGCAGACGCGCTGCGCCCGGCAGTCCTTCTGTCCTCGATGCTGATTTGCTCGTGCAGCGGCGGACCCGGCAGCGACGTCGACGAGCAACCCGACACGCCGCCCGTCGCCAAAGCCGTGGTGGTCGGGAATGCCTTCGACACGGCCAGCAATTCCGACGCGATCACGACCACCGTTCGCGCCGGCTTTGAGGTCGTGCTGACCGGCAAAGAGAGCATCACGCTGGACGATCCGATCATTTCCTTCGCCTGGTCGGCGAGCAATGCCGCCGCCGAGGACGTGCAGCTCTTTACCCGCAACAGCAGTACCGTCAGCTTCGTCGCGCCGAACGTCGCGGAGCCTCTGGAATTCACGCTGACGGTTTTCGATTCCGACGGAGGCATGGACACCGTCACCGCGACCGTGGATGTCGTACCCGTCGATGACCTCGACCGTTTCCTCACCTATCTGGGAGTGCCGGATACCTTCACGGTCATCGCCTCCACGCGGCAGCCGCTGACGGCGGACGTGCCGTTCGACGTGAGCGTCACCAAGCGCGTGGAGTACACGGCGCAGAACGGAACTCTGCAGACGTTCGAATCGGCTCCCGTGACCAAGTCCGCCACGTGGCTCGTGGCGACGGGCGTCGATCCGTCCGATCCGGACTTCGTCGGCAACCCGAGGCTCGAATTCCGCATTCCCCAATTGATCCTGGATGAAATCAATCGCGACAAACTGAATCTGCCGCCGCTGGATCCGGGCCGCGCACTCATTCTCGAGCGGCGCGACGTCGACACCGCGGACGTGACGGTCGTGATCTCGGCAACGCCGCAGGCCGGCACCGGCGGCGACCCGAGCCAAGTGGTGATCTTCCTCCAGGACGTCAGCAGAGCGGACATACCGGTCGTCAATCAAAACCTGCAGCAGAGCCAGGGTGAGTTCAACGGCGCGGTCGTCGAGCTGGCCGTTCCCCTGGATACGCTGAAGCGGACTTCGGGCGGCGGCAACCAGCAGGAAAATCGCGACACGGCGCGGCTGTACTACGAAGCCATCGATCCGGGCGCGACCAAGGACACGTTGAACAAATGGCTGGAGGCGAACTGTTTCTCGACCGACGTGCGCGAGGAGTATCACGCGGACGCGCATGCCGTCTACACGAACAATTTCGACCTCGGCTTCGGCCGCGACATGTTCGTCAAGACGCAGTGCGCCGATGAGGACCGGACTGCGAACACGACATTTATGGACGGCGACGTCGCTTCCGTGGTCGTCAATTATCCGACGCTGGAAGCAGCCGGCAAGAAGCTCGACCCCGTCATTGCCGTCGCAATGGAATTCGCGTTGCCAAAACCGCCTTTCGATCCCGATCCGGAGTTCGATCCCACTCAGCGAATCACTACGTTTTACGTGTTCGCACCAGACGAGATAACGGGTGAATTTACCCGCGTCCTGAGCGCCGACTTCGACAACCGCGGGGAGAAGTACGTGCCGGGTAGCTGCACCGTCTGCCACGGCGGCCGACCCAATATTTCGCCGTCGGCAACGACTTTTCCGATGAACGGGGATGTAGATGCGATCTTCCTGCCATGGGATCTCGATTCGTTCCTGTATATGGACTCGGACAATCCTGCGGAAATCGACCAGGCCCGTCCGGACATCGCAAATCCGTTCATCGCACCCCAGTCGCTGCAGCTACTGGCTGATCTCACGCGCGCCAACCAGCAGGCCGACTTCAAAGCGCTGAACGAGGCCGTGTTGAGCACCTATCCGCCGGACGCGCCCGTGCGCCGGCTCGTGCACTACTGGTATCAGCAGCCCGGGACGCCGGAGCCCGACTTCGCGTCCAACGAGCTGCAGTCCGACACGTTCGTGCGCGACGCGGTGCCGCCGGGCTGGGCCGACGATAACCCGGACAGCCCGGTCGCGCCGCGCGACCTGTATCTCGACGTCGTAGCGCAGAACTGCCGAGCGTGTCACACGCAGCTCGCTTCTCAGTCGCAGCCGATCTTCGAGACTTTCGAGAATTTCAACACGCTGGCCGGCCCGACGACTCCGCTGGTATTCCAGGAAGGGACCATGCCGCTCGCGCGCCTGACCATGGACCGCTTCTGGGCCAATGTCTTTGCCGATTCGGGCATGACGGCCGCGGACATCCTGCGCACTCAATTCGCCGCCGAGGGCACGCCCGGAGAAGTTTCGGCGGTCATCAACGTCGAGGCGCCGCTGAGCGTAGCACCATGCACGGCACCGGTGACCGTTACGCGAGGCGACGCGGTCCGGCTCAATTCCGAGGGCAGCCTGTTTGCGGACGCATTTCAATGGGAGCTCGACCCGCTGCCCGGCGATATTTCACTGACGGCGTCGAGCACGGCCAGTACGTCGTTCGTCGCCAGCGCGGGCCGCAACTACGACGTGACTTTGACGGCATCGAACGCGCAGGGCTCGGCGCAGGCGACCTGCACGATCGTGGTCGTCAACAACCTGCCGGCCGCGAAGGACTTCACGCGCGTCGTGATCGAAGGAAATGCCATCGATATCGGCATCCGCGACGAGCTGCTGGTGGATTGTCCGGGCG
>JBOIDB010000139.1:0-23749 GCA_050740235.1 Gammaproteobacteria bacterium | reverse complement strand
GTACAATAGCAGCAGCTGATCGACCCATGGCATAGCCCTCGATGATGGCACTGCCATAGTCTAGTTGAGCCATAAAATAATTCAACTAATTAATCGGACAGGATACTAGCAGGCTGTTGAAAAACTCTGTTTTTCGGCAGCCTGCCAGGCAATGCAGGGATGCATTGCCATTTTCAAGAACTGCAAGGTCTTGAAAATGCTCGCGATCCGAAAATCACACTTTTCGGATCGCAGCGTTGAAAAAGCCATGGATGGCTTTTTCAACATCCTATTAGCGCGATTCCGACTGCGCCGCGATCCAGCGGCGCACGTGTTCCTGGAGCTGCCACAGCGGCAGCGAGCCATTCTCCAGCACGTGCTTATGAAATGCGCGCAGGTCGAACTGCCCGCCGAGCCGCTCTTCGGCCTCCGCGCGCAGGCCGAAGATCACCAGCGCGCCCGAATCATAGGCCGCGAGCTGGCCGGGGATGGCGGCTATGCGCGTAACGCCGGCTTCGGCTTCGTCCCGCGAGAACTTGCCCGACTCCATGAAGAAGTCCACGGCCTGTTCCTTCGTCCAGCCGAGCAAATGGATGCCCGGGTCCAGCATCATGCCGCGTGCCGGCCAGAGGCGGCGCGTGATGCGCGCGTAGTCCACCGTGTAGATGCCGGCTTCCTCGGCGAGCTGCTCGGCATAGCGCGCCCAGCCTTCGACGTAACCGGAATTGAAGCCGAACCTGAGGATCGGATGCTGGTCCCCTTGCGCCAGCGTCAGGCTGATCTGCAGGTGATGCCCGGGCCAGGCCTCATGCACCGCCGTGATCTCCGCGCCGCCGACCGTTTCGTCACGCCAGAAATCCAGCGAGATGCGATATTCGCCCGGCTGGCCCGCCGAGCCGGGCGGCTGGTAATGCGAGCTCAGCCCGGAACCGCGCTGGTATTCCGGAAAAGGCTCGACCACGACGGACGCGGACGGCATCGACACGAACAATGGCGCCACCTTTGCGCGCGCCGCTTCGACGGTCGCGCGCGAATGCTCGACCAGTGCCGTTTCCGTTTCGAAGTGATTGTCCGGCGCCTCCTGCACGTGCGCGACGATGGCATCGAGGTCCTCGAGGCCGAACAGCTCGCTGCCGAGCGCGAGCACGCGCGACCGGTTCGCGCTCACGGTCTCCTCGCCGAGCGCGTACACGGCGGCCGGGTCGCGATCCAGCGTCGTGTAGTCGCGCAACATGGCCCGATAGCATGCGGTGCCGTCCGGCAGGGACGTGACCGGCAGCGTCTCGCGCGCGGCGGGAATATAGGTTTCGGCGAGGAAATCGCGAAAACGCGTGACCGCGGCGCGTATGTCGGTGTCGATCAACGTGCGCAAGGCAGTGTGGAATTCCGCATCGTCGGTCCGCTCGGCCATTGCGTACAGCGGCCATTCCTCTGCCGGGGCCGCCGCCATCTGCTCGATCTGCTTCAGCATCGCCTGCGCCACGGGCTTCGCCGCCGAATAGCCTTCGCCCAGGCCTTTGGTGAGGTTCACGATTTCCGTGTCGATATATCGAGGCAGCGAAGCCCAGCGGCGCAAGGCGGCCTCGCGATCGGCCGGTGTCGCGACAGGCTGCCGCGTCGCCAGGAAGGACAGTTCCAGGTGCCAGCCGTCCATGTGATTCACGGTCTGCCAGAGCTCGCTGCGGCAGACGCGCAGACCCCGCGACGCTTCCAGCGTCTCCTTCAGCACGCCCCATGCGACCCACTCGTCCGGCGAGAGCGCCGACTCGTCCACGGCGGCGATCTCGGCGTGGATCCGGTCTTCCACCGTGTGCCATTCGGCAAGCGCGCCGAGTGAATTGTCGAGCAGGCGATCGTGCGCTGGCGCGGGCAGGTTCGCGAAATAAGCCAGCACCGGCTGACGATCCAGCGCGGCCGCGACATAGCGGTCGGCAAGCTCCGTCATTTTCGCGTCGGCCGCCGAAACCGCCGCGGGCCCGGTGGAATCCGCCGGTGGCTCGCGGCCGTCGCAACCGGAGAGCGCCGTCATGGCAACGAGCAGTAAGGCAATCGCGAAACGGTTGACCTGTGGCACGGCAATGCTCCGGCGGGTGATCCAGAGCGCGAAGGTTAACAGATGCGCAGCGCGCTCCGGATCAGCCGGTCTCGACGATCGGTTGCGCGAGGATCCACAAGCTGAGCATCGTGTAGGCGATCATCGCCAGCAGCATGGGGATCTGGCTGAGCAGCGCCGCGCGACGATCGCGAAACGTCCTGAGTGCCATCACGTGCGCGAGGAACACCGCGACGATATGGCCGACGACGATCGCAATGACCGATGTGAACCAGACGAAGCGCGCATCCACGATGCCGATGTCGATGAAGTACAGGCGCGTGCCGAACAGATTCCAGCCGAAGCCGAACGGATCGGAGGCGAGGGGGATCGCATACTGCCCGATGATCAACAGGAACGACAGGTAATGCGCGAGATGGTAAGCGAGCGCGATCGGCACCAGGCTCAAGACGAAAAGCCCGGACACCGTGCCGACGCGCGCACCGGCTCGTGCACGCGCGGGCGTGAACAGGTAGATCAGCGCGCCGAACAGAAGATAGGCCAGCTGAAATACGACCAGGAACGCCAGCAAGGCGAGGGTGGACACCGCACTGAGCGCGTCGCCCGTGATCTCCTGGAACAGGAGCACGAGCGGGCGCAGCAGCTCCGAGTAGAGCATCAGGCGGGCGACATCCGCCCAGAGCGGCGTGGCGAGCAGGCCGTCGAACGTGACGGACGACAACATGAGGAGCGTAAAAACCATGAGCGATGCCGGCACCGGACGCGCCGTCAGCAAGCCCACGGCGTATGGACGCAGGTTGAATTGCCGTTCGGCCCGGGACGCGCGCTCGAAGCATTCCTCGCAATTGATGCAATCGCCGGCCGTCGATCGGCAATCCGCCGACTCGCAGCTCGCGCAGAGCTCGCGGTTCGTGACACGGAATTCGCTCGGCGCGAATCGGGCCAGCAGACCGAAGACGATCGAAAACGCTTCGCCGTGCCGCAGCCAGACGTGTTTCCCGAACAGCAGCATGCCCATCCACGTAATCACGCTGTAGACGAGCGCGGCCCGGGCCAGTGCCGACGGCGTGTCGCTGGACGGCCAGACGAGCTCCGCCCAGACGAATCCGGCGAACAGGATGACGGCAGGCCAGCAACCCAGGCGGCGCGGATAGGGAAGGTCCAGGCTCGCGCGCGCGCCGGGCCGGACGCGCCGCGCAATCGATTCCGCGGCGCCGAAGACGATCTTCCACGGATTGATCAACGCCCAGAGCGGGCCGGCGAGTCCGGAGACGTACGCCATCCCCACCCACCAAATGACCCAGACCATGACGGGCGCGAGGTTTTTGAATGGATCGGCGTTGCCGATCAGCCCCGCGGCGATAACGAGCGCAAACAAGCCTGCCGACAACAGCCGCACGGCCAAAAGCGGCACCGGTCCCGCCAAGCCGCGGACGACAGGTATCGCGAGCAGATCGAGTCGCGGATACCGCTCGACCGTGCGATGGCCGCGCAGAAAAAACGCGACCACGACGAAGGACAAGGCGACCGCCGCGGCCGAGCCGGCGAGATACAGGCCCAGGGGCACGGGCAGGTCATAGCGCTGCGCGAAGCCGTGCGCCAGTGCCGAAGTCGGCGCGACCGAAACGCACAGCCCGGCTGCCAGCCTGGCGGCGCGGGCACGGCTCATCGGGCTGATTCGCACGGCCGGGCGGCAGATCAGTCCGGATACACTTCCAGATAGAGCAGCGTGTCGTGGCCGTGGCCGCCGCCGAAACCATGGCTGGTCACGGGAAACCGGCCGGTCGCGTGCGCTGTCAGGGACATGACCGCCGGAACGTCCGGTGTCACTTCCAGCTCGATGTCGTAGCCGTGCAAGTGGAGCTGCACGGTTTCGTCGGTCGTCCAGACCAGCTCCAGGCGGTCTCCCTGTGTCACACGAACCACGCGGGCGTCGTCGGCTACGGCCCGTTGCTCGATGGCGATCTCGATCCTCTGGATGTCGTCTTCGGCCCGGGCGACGGTGACGGGCACGACGCCGAAGCCGGCCATCGAGAGCGTGTAGAAAGCGGCGCAGAAGAGACCTGTCCGGCGCTGGTTCATATCGAGCGCTCCTCGCGGTTTTGGACTAATATAACTGGTCGAACAACAACCAACGAGATCACTGCGATTCGGAGGAGGGTGTCATGGTCATTGGCATTCGCATATTCCTTTTGGGCCTCGCCGCATCGATCCCGGTCACGGCGAGCGCCGAGATTCTCGCGCTGCTCAACTACGAGTCCAAGCCCGACGACTCGTTGAAAGAGCTGAAGATGCCTTTCGGCGCCATGGGCCGCAAGGAGGGCATCGGCATCATCGATGTCGATCCGGAGTCCGAAAGTTACGGGCAGATGTTGATGGATATCCCGCTGCCGCCCGATCTGGTCGCTCACCATGTGTTCTACAACCGGGATGCCACCAAGCTTTACGTGACGGCGCTGGGCAAGCCGGAGCTTCGCGTCATCGACATGACGAAGCACCCCTACCGCGTCAAGGTGATCGACGTGCCGGATTGCCAGGTCGGCGAGGACGTCGTCTTCTCCGAGGACAACAAGACCTGGTACGCGACCTGTATGGGCTCCAGCGTCGTGATAACGGGGGACGCCGTAAAAGACACGTACGAAAAAACCATCAAGCTCGAAACGCCCTATCCCCACGGCATCGCCATTCATGAGGGGATCGACCGGATGTTGCTGACCAGCACCGTGCGCGCCTCGGATCTCAAGGACGCGGGCGAAGTGCTCGCGGTCGTGGAGCTCAGCACCGGCCGGGAGCTGTCGCAGCTCAAGATGTCCGACCAGCCGTCGCCGTCCGGCGTCGCTCCGGTCGAGATTCTTTTCGTGCCCGGCTCGGATCCCCCGGTGGCCTGGGTGACGAATATGTACGGCAACTCGCTTTGGACGGCGACCTGGAACCCTGATACGGAGGAGTTCGTGGCCGCCGAGGGATTCGATTTCGCCGGACACGAAGTCGGCGTGCCGCTCGAGATGTATTTCTCGCCGGACGGGCGGGAGCTGTACGTGACGACGGCCAATCCCGGTCACCTGCATTTCTTCGATCTGAGCGAGGACGGCCGGCAGGCGACGCTCGCCAAAACGGTCGAAGCAGGCGAGGGCGCGCATCATGTGGCATTCGACAAGGAAGGCCGCTACGCCTGGGTGCAGAATTCCTTCATCAACCTGCCCGGCATGAGCGAAGGCTCCATCACCACGGTGAATCTCGCCGACAGGACGGTCATGGATACCATCACCACGTTCCAGGACAACGGCTTCAATCCGAACTGCATCGTGCTGTTGCCCGAATGGAACGACCCGATGGGGCATTGAGGGGCCGGTAATCCGAAACGCAACTCCGCCGAAGGCCGTCCGGGACGACGGCCTTCGGCAGATCCGGCGTGCGACCTTCCCGAAGAGATCGAAGCTGCAGGCATGAGTCTGCGGCGGTCCTCGCGGGCCGTCAGTCGTGTATCCTCTCGCTCCCTGCGGAGGGCGATGCATGACGAAGGCGTTCGGCTCGATCTTCACCGGCCATATGACGGTCAGCGCGTACCGGGACGGCGCCTGGTCGCCGGTCGATCTGCGTCCGCTGGACATGCTCGATCTGCACCCCGCCGCGCACGTCCTGCATTACGCGAGCACGTGTTTCGAGGGTCTCAAGGCCTACCGTCGCAAAGACGGCGGCGTCCATATCTTTCGTCTGGACAGTCACGTCGCGCGCATGCGCCACAGCGCGCGCCTGCTCTGCCTTCCCGTGCCGGAAAGCACGCTCATCGAGGACATCGTCTGCCGCCTGGTGGATGCCTGCCGCGCCGAGGTGCCCGCCGCCCCCGGCGCGCTTTACCTGCGGCCGGTTCTGGCCGGCGTCGACCCCAACATCGGTGGCGCGTCCAAACCCGCCAATGAGGCGCTGCTGTATGCCATCGCCTCACCGGTTGGCGATTACTTCGGCAGCAGCCGAACGCCGCTGCGTTTGCTCGTCGAGAACTGCATGCGCACGACGCCCGAATTCGGCCAGGTCAAGACCGGCGGCAATTATGCGGCGGCACTGGGCCGCGTGGCGGCCGCAAAACAGAACCTGAAAGCCGACCAGGTACTGTTCTGTCCCGGTGGAGACGTTCAGGAAACCGGCGCGGCGAACTTCATTCTGCTGAGGGAAGACGCCCTCCTGACCAAGCCGCTGGACGGCTCGATCCTGCCGGGGGTGACCCGCGATTCGCTGCTGCGGCTGGCGGAACGCGAGGGCTATCGGGTCGAGGAACGCGATTTCGATATTCAGGAGATGCTGCAATGGACCTCCGGAGGCGAAGCCGCGTTGTCAGGCACGGCGGCGGTGCTCGCCGGAGTCGGGGTGCTGCTCCACGGCGGCAGGGAGCACCGGGTCGGCGACGGACAGGTCGGGACGCAGACGACCCGCCTGCGTTCGCTGCTGACCGCCATCCAGACCGGCGAGGCCGCTGACGAATTCGGCTGGCTGCGAAGCCTCTGATTCGATCGACAGCTCGAAACGTCACCCGAAGAATGTCTGTAAATCCGCTCGTTTGCCTTGCATTGCGCAGGGTTTCTGTTAGAGTGCCCGCCATCTCGGCGCCTTCAGTCGCGCCTCCGTCTCGCGGTAATCCTCTTTCGGCTCACCTCGATCTACTCATCCCTTGCTTATGCAGGCCGGCCGGCACACACCGGACGGGCCACTCAGGAACGTTTGCTCCGCATGTCATTCCAATCCCTCGGCCTCTCGGCCGATCTGCTTCGCGCCGTGGCGGCGCAGGGGTATTCGACCCCCACGCCGGTCCAGCGCGAAGCCATTCCCGCAATTCTCGAGCGGCGCGACGTCCTGGCGGGCGCGCAGACCGGAACGGGCAAGACCGCCGGGTTTGCGCTGCCGCTGTTGCAATGTCTCGCCGCCGAACCGCGAAGGTCGAGTGAAGCGGCACGCAGGCGTACCCGTGCGGTCCGCGCGCTCATCCTGACGCCGACGCGCGAGCTCGCCGCACAGGTTGCGGAGAGCGTGGAGGCATACGGCCGGTATCTGCCGCTGGAGTGCGCGGTGATCTACGGCGGCGTCAACATCAATCCGCAAATCGCGACGCTGCGCCGCGGCGTCGATATCCTGGTCGCCACGCCCGGCCGGTTGCTGGACCACGCTTCCCAGCGCACCCTCGACCTTTCACAGCTCGAGATACTGGTGCTCGATGAGGCGGATCGCATGCTCGACATGGGATTCATCCACGATATCCGCAGGATTCTCGCCCTGCTGCCGCCTCAGCGGCAGAATCTGCTGTTCTCGGCCACGTTTCCCGACGAAATCCGGAAACTGGCCGGCAGCTTTCTCGACTCGCCCGTGATGATCCAGGTTGCCCGCGAGAGCAGCCCCGCGGAGGGCATCTCCCAGGTCGTCCATCCGGTGGATCGGGGACGCAAGCGCGAATTGCTTTCCTGGCTGATCGGCTCGCAGAACTGGCGCCAGGTCCTGGTGTTCACGCGCACGAAGCACGGCGCCAACCGCTTGGCGAAACAACTTCAGCAGGATGGCATCAGTGCGACGGCGATTCACGGCAACAAGAGCCAGGGGGCGCGCACGCGCGCGCTGGCGGAATTCAAGGACGGCACCGTGCGCGTGCTGGTGGCGACCGACATCGCCGCGCGAGGCCTGGATATCGATCAGCTCCCGCATGTAGTAAATTTCGAGTTGCCGCACGTGGCGGAAGATTATGTGCACCGGATCGGGCGCACGGGGCGGGCCGGAAAGGAAGGGCAGGCGGTGTCCCTGGCCTGTATCGACGAAGCCGATCTGCTGCGGGGCATCGAACGCCTGCTGGGCGGGCGGATTGCCCGATCGGTGATTTCCGGCTACGAGCCGGATTCCTCGATCAGGCCCGAGGCGATCGTGAACGGCCGGACTCGCGGCAAGCCGCGGGGTCACGGCGGCCAGCGTCACGACAGGAAGCATCCCGTGCCGCGCAGCCGGTCCGGACGTTCGAGCCATGGAGGTTCGCGCGCACGCGCCTGAAGTTTTTGAACGCAGCGTCGAACGCTGCAACGAATTGGCCGATGATGGCCGATCGCCGCCGGGCAATTTGTGGATTTGGTTGCCCGACTGCGCTTTCGCTACCAATCCATTTTTCTAATGAGTGTGTGTATGAATATTTATGTTGGAAACCTGGCTTACAGCGTGACCGAGGACGATCTCCGCAATGCATTTGCAGAGTTCGGAACGGTCGCGAGCTCGAGCGTGATCATGGACAAGTTCTCGGGGCAGTCGAAGGGTTTCGGCTTCGTCGAAATGCCCGACAACTCCGAGGCCGATGCGGCCATCAAGGCGCTCAACGAGAGCGCGTTGAACGGACGCAATATCAAGGTCAACGAAGCCAGGCCACGCGAGCAGCGTCCGGCCCGCGGCGGGTCGAGGTATTGATGACTGCCGGGCGACTCGCCTGACAACATCCGCATCCCCTCCCCCGAACGGGGGAGGGGATTCTCAAAACTTCTTTTGCGCCGTCCGCGAGACTTCGCGGATCGCGAAATCCAGCTTTTCTCAACTGTCCGCGAGACGCAGGGACACCGTGCCGCCGTAGCGTAAATGCGGGCACGTCTCCGCGATCGACGCTGCCTCGTCGAGATCCGTTGCGGTGATGACGAAGTATCCGCCCAGCCAACCCTGCTCGGCTGTCGGGATGACCTCGACTCGCGCGCCGCCCGGCTCGAGAAGCAAACCGTCATCTGCCAGCTTCTGGCCCGTCACGTATTTTCCCGCCGCGGCCACGTCGCGCGCCCATTGCGAGTACTCGCCGACACGTTCCTCCATTCCGCCGGGCTCCGGCCACTGATAGGACGCGTCCTCGTAAAGCAGCATCACATACTGGTTCCCGCTCTCGTCCGGCGTTTCCGCAGGCGCGCCGTCCAGGCGCTGACCGACGGCGAGTCCGGCCACCAGCGCCGCGACGGCAATCGCCGCGGTCATCGCATAGTGAATTTTCATGCTTGCAACTCCTCTGGTCTCAGGTCTGATGAGGTTTTTGTCTTTGAGCGCCCGGACGACCTTCTCTTCGAGCTCGGCAGGCGGCATCGAAAGCCTGCGCAAATCCCGAAGCCGGCGCGGCTGCTGCGAGCTCATGATCCTGTTCCTCCATTTCTGATCGGCGCCATCGATCCTTCGAGTCGTTGCCTCAGCACGCGACGCGCCCGCGCAAGCTGGCTCTTCGACGTGCCCGGCACAGTGCCCAGCGCTCGGGCGATCTCGGCATGCGTGAATCCTTCGACGTCGTGCAGCACCAGCACTTCGCGATAACCCGGCGGAAGGGTCTCGAGCGCACGCTCGAGGTCGATCGCACGCCAGGGCGGCACATCGACCTCCGGCTCATCGAAATCCGATTCGATGGGCAGCGTCACGATGGCGCCGCTTGCGCGCCACGTTTCGCGACAGCAGTTGATGAGGATTGACGTCAACCAGGTGAGCAGCTTCGATCGCCATGCAAACTTCGCGATATGCTGTGCCGCTCGACACCAGGTTTCCTGGACGATGTCATCCGCCAGCGTCGGGCCGACCAGGCCGAGCGCCATCCGGTACAGCGCGGGAGTGTGGCGCCGATACAGCGCGCGGAACTCTGAGTCGCCGCGCGCGCGCAAGTATGCTTGCACGAGTTGACGGTCCGCCTCTCCACCGCTGTCTGTGTCGACGTTCGAATCGTTCATGGATGGCCAGCCGCAGCGTGTCGTACAGTGAGTGAGAGTTGCGGAAGGAAAGGTTGCATGCCGGCGAACGAATCGGCCGAACGTTCGCAAGGGTGACCGTCCCCCCCCCCGTGCGGCCTATTGCCTGATGGCGCTTTGAAACCGGTGGCGGTAGTCGTTCGGTGTGATCTGCAGATGCCTGATGAAAGTGCGCCGCAGGGTCTCGGCCGTGCCGAAGCCGCAGCGCGCGGCGACCTGGTCGATGCTTCGGCGGCCTTCGGAGAGCTCCCGGCGCGCGGCCTCGAGCCGCGCGCGCTCGACGTACCTGGCGGGCGTCTCGCCGACCTCGCGCACGAACGCGCGGGCGAAGTTGCGGGGACTCATCGAGAGCTTGGCGGCGAGGCGCTCCACGGAGAGGTCCTGATTGAGCTGCGCATGGATCCAGATCAGCAGCTCGCGGAACCGGTCCGACTGGCTCTCCTGCGCCGCGATGAGCGTGCTGAACTGAGACTGCCCGCCCGGCCGCTTCATGTACATGACGAGCTCCTGCGCGACCGCGAGCGCCGTCGCGCGGCCCCAGTCCTCCTCGACGAGCGCCAGCGCGAGATCCATCCCGGCCGTCACGCCGGCCGACGTGTACAAGTTGCCCTGCTGGACGTAGATCGCATCCGGATCCACTTCGACTTCGGCATCCACGTCGCGCAGCTCATCGCAATAGTGCCAGTGCGTGGTCGCCCGGCGTCCACGCAGCAGCCCGGCCTTGCCGAGAATCAGCGCGCCCGTGCAGATCGACGCCATGCGCTGCACGCGCGGCCGTTGCCGCCGCAGCCAGGCGATGAGGTCCGCGTCGTTGCAGACGTGCTTGTAACCGATGCCGCCCGCCACGAGCAGGGTGTCGATGCTTCTAGCCTGTCGGAAGCTGCGCCCGGCGACCAGCTCGAGGCCCGACGACATCCGAACGGGACCGGCGCGCGCGGCAACGATCTCCACGCTATAGGCGAGCCCCGGCGTCCTCCGCTCGTCGCGCAGCCAGCGCGCGGCGCGCGAGAACACCTCGAGCGGCCCGGTGACGTCGAGCATCTGCGCATCGGGATACGCGAGCATGGCGACGCGGTGCGGTGCGTCGCCCTTCTCGGGCCGGAGCGAGCCGCGAAGCGGTCTGAATGACTGGCTGGCGTTCGCTGCCATTACGAGTGGTCCGGCGAACAGGTTACGCGGACATCAGCCGATCGGCTCATTCATACAGATATTCCGCTGCTGCGGCGCTCATGCCGACGTAATCATGTCCGATATCGGGAATGACCTCCAGCGTCCAGTTGAACGGGGCGCCCAGCGCTTGCGCGGCCGCTTTCGAGGTCCGGTAAAAATACCGGCCGCGAGCGAGCCGCCCGGCCCCCTGCTCATCTACGGTGGGGGAGCGCAGCATGAGACCGCCGGTCTCCTTCGCATCATCCAGCTCGCCGAGGAAAAGGACGAGACACTTTCCAAAAGCTGCTTCCAGCTCATCTTCATCGACAGGGGCATTCTCCAGGCCGAACGGTAGCGCTTCATCGAAACCCGGCAACGTATAGAACCCTGCATTCGATGCCAGAATCCTGTCGGCCTTCGATCCCGGATAGAAGATGACGAAGCGATGGAGAATCTGGCCGCCCGCCGAATGACCGAAAATGTCGTACGACGTTCGTGTGGAGCCGACGGCCTCCGCCGTCATCTCGAACATTCGATCGAAATCGCTGAAGATCAATTCGGCCGGACTCGAATTCACCTCGTAAGCAAGCGCTTCCTCATCCAGACGGACTTCGTTGGTGTTCTCCACATATTCGACGCTTTCCGCCAGGTTGATGTCGCCCATGAGACCGCCCATGTGGTAGTCCCCGAAACCATAGGTTGCCTCCGGATACTGTGGCGAGAGCACGAGGACGCCGTGCCGCTCGGAGGCTTCTATCCAGGCATCGCGATAATCGTAGCCGTTCCGGCCGGTGCCCGGGACGACAATGAGTACGGGCGACTCCGTACTGAAGCTTTCCGGCATGTGGTAGAAGACCGTGATCGATTTGTCTTCATGGCCGCTCCCGCCTTTGATGAGGAAGTTCCCGGAGCCGGTGTGTATATCGACCTGGTTTATCCGCGACCCATCCGTTTTCTCGATCAGGTTCATGCCGCAATAAGGGCAATGCCCGTCGCTTGCGAAGGTCTGTTCGGGTTCATGAGCCGGACAGTCACACGGCGGGCAGACATAGAGCCTGTCGCTCTCTTGAAACCCGCAAAGAAGCAGCGCCACAAGTACGTACACTGTCGCTTTCATGCTCGATCGCATCATGCTTTCCAGCGCGTGCCGGTGTACTCCATATAGTCCGCGGTCCACTGCGCCACTTCGCGGCCGAAGTAACGCTCGACGGTGTGCAGCGCCAGGTCGATGCCGGAGGTGAGGCCGCCGGCCGTGGCGATCCGGGGGTTCTCGACGAATCGCAGGCCGCGTTCGAGTTTCACCTGCGGAAACTCCTCCGCGAAGCTGTCATAGAAATCATGGTGCGTCGTTGCGTGCAGCCCGTCCAGCAGTCCGGCTTTGGCGAGCTGAAACGCGCCGGTGCAGACCGACATCGTGACGTCGGTCTCCGGTGCGACGGCCACCAGCCATTCGAGCAGCGCGCTGTTGCCTCGAAGCGCCGGGACGACGACCAGGTGCGGCGCGGGCGCGTTCTCGACCGAATAATTCGGCACGATTCTCATACCGCCCGTCGCCGTGATGGGCTCGGTCGTGGCCGCCACCGTGTACAGCTCGAAGGGCATCATTTCGTTCATGCTCGAGCCGCGCGTCATGACGTGGACGTCCTGAAACACTTCCCAGGGTCCGGCGAAATCGATGACCGTGGCGCCCTCGGCGATGGCGAAAGCCACGCGGATCTTGCCCTTCTCGGGCGGCGTCAAAGGCTCGCCGTTGGTAATCGGACGGCTGGACGAAGCGTTTTCGGCAATGGCCGGGGACGAAAGGCTCATGGCTGCCGCGACCGGCAGGACGCCAAGCCCCACGGTGCCGGTGGTGTGCAAGAATTCTCGACGTCTCATGGCAAATTCTCCAAACTGTGGGCAGGAGACCATCCTGGCGCCGGGACGCGCTTGTCTGCAATGACAATATACCCACAGATTCTGCCAAATGCCTCTGAATGATTCAGCCGGCCGTGGCCTGGTGCTGGTGATCATGGGTGTCGCCGGCAGCGGCAAGACCACTGTCGGCCGCGCTCTCGCGCAGGAGCTCGATGCGCCGTTTCTCGAGGGTGACGATTTCCATCCGAGCGCGAACCGGCGACGCATGCGCGCGGGCATACCGCTCACGGACGCCGACCGCTGGCCCTGGCTCGATCGCGTCGCCGAGGGCATCCGCAAAGCCGCAACCGGCGCTCCGGTCGTCGTGATCGCGTGCTCTGCGCTGAAGAAGCGTTACCGCGAGCATCTGCGCGGACGCGCCGGACCGCGCATCGAGTTCATTTACCTGCGCGGCAACTATGAGCTGATCAGCCGGCGCCTGGAGACGCGCACCGGGCATTTCATGCCGGCCGATCTGCTGCACAGCCAGTTCGACGACCTCGAGGAGCCCGAGCACGCGATCGTCGCCGATATCGACGCCCCGGTGGAAACGATAGTCGACCGCATCGTTGCGGAGCTGCGGCAGCGAATCGACGGATAGCTATAAAGGTTTCCAATGGTTGAGTCGTCTTTCCGGCAGCGTCGAAGAGACGGCGCAGGTCGACGCGGACGAAGCGCAGGCCGATGCGGACGAGGCGGAGGCGCAGAGTTGAACGTGCTCATGCCGCCCTGGGGTACTCGATAAATTTCACCGGCTCTCGAGCGAAGCAAAGTAGGCTGCAACGTCATGCATCTGCTGCGCTTCCAGATTGCGGGCCACGGCATGCATGACGGGAGCGTAGGGGGTGCCGCCGCGCCGGCCGGTTTTCAGCAGCTCGAGCTGCGTGCGCAGATACTGTTCGGGTTGCCCTGCCAGCTCAGGGAACAAGGCATTGCGGGCCACCGCGCCGGGGCCGTGGCAATGTGCGCACGCCGGCACGCCCTGATCCGGGATGCCGAGCAATGCGATGATTGCGCCGCGTTTGAGTGCAGGTTCGTCGGCCTGATCGGGCGGTGTCGCTGACGGCGCCGGCATTTGCGCGTAAACGGCAGCCAGGCGACGCATCGCCGCGTCACTCAGCGCGGAAGCCGCCGGCTCCATGATCCCGCTCGCGCGGTCGCCTTCGGCGTAACTTTCGAGCGAAGCGTAAAGATAGCGTTCGCTTTGCCCGGCCAGCTTCGGAAACGCCCCGCCGCGACCGGCGCCGTCGCTTCCGTGACAGCGCACGCAATTCTCGAATTCCCGTTCGAGCGAGCCGCCGAGTCCGCGCAACCGCTCGGCGCCCGTCCAGGCGCCGGGCACGGCGGCTTCGCCGTACGCGAGCTGTTTGTACGTTTGCTCGTCGAGCTCGGGCAGGCGCAGCAGGAACGCAACGACCGACCAGACTTCGTCCGGACGCTCCGGCGCTACCCAACCGGGCATGCCCGTGTATTTGAGGCCATGCCGCACCATCCAGTACAGCTCGTTCGGCTTCCACTCCTCGACGATCGGCGGCAGGAACGTGACGGGCGGCGTCATGTGGCGGACGATCGGTGTGCGCGGGTTGCCGGGCTCGCCGTGACAAGGCGCGCAGCCTGTCGCGTAATGGGCCGCGCCGCGCAACACCATGCCCGGATCGTCCAGCGCCGGCACGTCGATGCCGCGTGCATGCGTCTCCACGGCCTGGCGCATGGCGAACTGGAGAAACCAGCCCATGCCGGGCCAGTGGCCCGTGCTCGCGCCGATGTTGACAATCCCGGACCAAGTGACGAGAAAACCGCCAACGAACACGGCCAGAGCCCCTGCCGCGACTTTCGCCAGCGTCGTTTTCAAGCGTACGCGTCTCACCGCAGCCGCATCCCGTCGGGCGCATCGACAGGCGAGTGGCGCAACAAACGGGCCAGCAGACACAAGCCGCCGATGAGGTAGGCCGTGCCTCCGCCGAGGAGCATGAGCAGCCCGCCGAGGTGCTGGTCCTCCAGCGCTGTGAGACCGGCGAAACCGGCGTCGTAATGCGCGTACAGCGGCCGTGTCGACAGCGCGAGCAGCGTCCCGAGCAGCGTCATATGCATGGAGGTCGCCAGCAGCGCGACGATGCCGGCGCCGGAACGGCTCGCGCGCACTTCGGGTCGGCCTCCGAAGGCGGAGAGCCACAACGCGAGGCCGGCGAGCAAAAACGACGCCTGCTCGGCAACAAACGCCAGCGGCCACTCTCGCGCGGCGTCGTGCAGAGCCGGCCAGTGCCACGCCCAGACGACGAAGAACTCGAGAATGGATGCGGGGAGCGGCGCGAAAAGCATCGGCCACGCGCGCGCGGGATCCCATGCCGACCCGGTCAGGCCTACGGCGATCAATGGGGCGGCGATCGCAACGACCGACACGTGCACGGCCATGTGCGCGAAGAACGCGCGCTGCTCCGGCAAAGGACCGAGCCACGCCGCCGCGAGCACCGCGAGGCCGAGGATCAGCATCGAGCGGCGCATCAGCGACAGTTCTCGAAAAAAACGACGACGACGGCCACGTAAATCGTCGCCACGGCGCTCAAGCCGCTGAGCAGCAGGATCGCCAGGCCCATGAACCGGCGCCGTTCACGCGCCGGCCGATTGTCATCTGGCGGCGGTTCGCCACTGCTCATGCGCAGTCGACGCCATCCGTAAGCGCCGGTAACGGCGATAACGGCCAGTGCCGCAACGGTGAAAACCGCCACAGCAAGGCGCGTCGGCCCCAGCGCCGTATCGACGCTGGCAGCTTTTGCGCAATGGATGGCCGCGAAAACGTACGACAGGAGGAAGTGCGCAGCCCACACCGTCGGACCGGCGAAGAGAATCCACAGGTTTTCGGCTTTCCGCGCTGTCATGTCGCCAGGGGAAACAGAGCCAGCACCGCCAACGTGACGATCACCGTGATCTCGACGAAGTGCCAGTAGAGCGTGACGTTGCAGATGTCGATGTCGTGCTCGGCGGTCAGCCGTTGGGCGAGCGCCCGCGCAATGCAGTAAAGCAGCATGACGATCCCGGCGGCGACGTGCACCGCGGACCAGATGGCCAGCACCCAGACCGTGGCCGGGTAAACGTGCGCGGTCGGATCGAGGTCCGTCAGCCATGGACCGGCGAGCAGCGCCGCGCCCCCGGCCGCCGACAACAGGACCGCAACGACGAGAGACACGTGGAAACCGCTACGCCGTCCGCGCCGGTTCGAGCCGCGCGCGAGCCAAGTCAGCAGCCAGGCGCCGGTCAGCGCGGCGGCCGCGACAGCCGGCCAGAGCAGGCCGGGTCCCGGCGACGGCTCCGGCGGAAAGTCCTCGTGGATCGTCCAGAAGAAGAAATAGCCGAAAATCAGGCTCGCGAATGCCGTCAGGTCGCCGATCATCGTGATGAGCATCGCCCACCAGCCGACCGACTTCGATCCCGAGGCATAGAGCGGCAACGTGACGCCGAGCCCGATGTCCTTGTCCCGCTTCTCCGGAATGAAGGCCGTGCCGGTCCACAGCCAGATGAGGATCGTGACGAGCGCGAGCGCGCCGGACACGGCTGCCGCCAGCCACCAGTGGAACGTCGTGAAAATGAACACGCCGCCGGTGAACATCGCGGCGGCGAACGTCATGAATGTCGGCCCGGGCAGGCGCAGGCACTGCACGGGCTCGGCGTCGATCGGCCCCGTGACCAGCGTTTCGCGCTTGCCTTCCTCCGCATCCGGCAGATAGAAACGGCCTTCGTCCACGTCGCGCACGAAATTCGGCTGCTCCCAGAGCGGATAGCGGCTGGTGATCGCCGGTATCGTGCGCACGCCCCAGGGTTTGTCCGGCACCTGCGCGAGCCATTCGAGCGTTCCGGCTCGCCACGGATTGCGGTCCGACCAGGGCTGCCCGCCCTTCGGGCGCAGGACGTCGCATGTGAGCACGGCGATGCCGGCGGCGAGGATGAACGCGCCCGCGCTCGACAGCAGGTTGAGCCCGTCGAGCCCCAGTCCCTCCGGATAAGTGAAAACGCGCCGCGGCATGCCCAGCAGCCCGGTGAGATGCATGGGCAGAAACGTAATGTTGAAGCCGGCGAACATGAGCCAGAAGGCGATGCGGCCGAGCTTCTCCGACAGCTGCCTGCCGCCCAGCAGCGGGTAGAAGTAGTAGACGCCGGCCACGACCGGAAACAGCATGCCGCCGATTAGCGTGTGGTGCAGATGTGCGACGATGAAATGACTGTCGTGCGCCTGCCAGTCGAACGGCACGAGCGCCACCATGACGCCGGTCAGGCCCCCGAGCACGAAAATCGCCAGCGCGCCCGTGACGAAGAGCATCGACACGGAAAAGATCACGCGCCCGGCCAGCACCGTGGCGATGAAGACGAAGATCTGCACGCCCGTCGGTATCGCCACGGCCTCGGAGGCCGCCGAGAAAAATCCCAGCGAGACCCCCGGCAGCCCGGTCGTGTACATGTGGTGCACCCACAGTCCGAAGCTCAGGAAGCCCGTGCCGACCGCGGCGAGCACGATCCACGCGTAGCCGACGATCGGCCGTTGCGCGAACGTCGGAACGATCATCGCCACCAGCGCGATGGCGGGCAGAAAGATGATGTACACCTCGGGATGGCCGAAGATCCAGAACAGGTGCTGCCAGAGCAACGGGTCGCCGCCTCGCGCCGCGTCGAAGAACGGCCAGTCGAGCATTCGTTCCAGCTCGAACAGAATGTCGCCGGCGATCAGCGGCGGGAAGGCGAACAGGATCATGCCGGCCACGACGAGCACGTACCATGCGTAGAGCGGCATGAGATTGATGCGCATGCCCGGCGGCCGGCATTTCAATACGCCGACGATCAGCTCCACGGCGGCGGCGATCGCGGCCACCTCGATGAAGCTCAGGCCCAGCAGCCAGATGTCGGCGCCGACGCCGGTCTGGTATTGCGTGGTGAGCGGCGGATACATGAACCAGCCGCCCTGCGGCGCGGCGCCGAAGAAAATCGACCCGCAGACGAAGATGCCGCCGAGCAGAAAGCTCCAGTAACCGTAGGCGGAAAGACGCGGGAAAGGCAGGTCGCGCGAGCCGAGCATCTGCGGCAGCATCAGGATGGAGAATGCTTCGAACACCGGCACGGCGAACAGGAACATCATCACCGTGCCGTGCATGGTGAAGACCTGGTTGTACAGATCGGCGGACAGGAAGTCGTTTTCCGGCACCGCGAGCTGCGCGCGGATCAGCAGCGCGAGCACCCCGCCGAACAGCATGAAAAAGAAAGCGGTGGCCGTATACCAGACGCCGACCTCGGTGTTGTTGACGGCGGACCAGTAGCGCCAGCCGGTGGGCGTCTTCCACGCCTCGAGCAGGCGGTGTTCCTGGCCGCGCCTGCGCTCCAGGTCTGCGTCGGCGTCGCTCACTCGAGGCCCTTCAGATAGTGGCCGATGGCCGTGAGTTGTTCCGGCGTGAGCATGTCGTACGCCGGCATCTCGACGTCCGGCTTGACGGCGTCTGTATGGCCGATCCATCTGGCGAAGGATTCGACGTCCGACGGCAGCGTGCCTGCGGCAAGGGTGGCGCGGCTACCGACGTGCGTGAGATCCGGCCCGACGAGGCCGCTTGCAGCCGTCCCGGCGATGCGATGGCAGGCGCCGCAACCGTTGTCGCGGAACAGCGTCTGTCCTCGCGAAGCGAGGGCGCCGGACGGTGGCGCTGCGGCCTTGGCCTGTTGCTCGAGCCATTGAGTGAATTCGCCGGGCTCCATGACAACGACGTCGAAAGCCATGAAGGAATGCGAAGCGCCGCAGAATTCCGCGCAGACGCCGCGGAAGACGCCCGTGCGCGTCGGTTCGAGCACGAGACGTGTCGTGCGGCCGGGGATCATGTCCATCTTGCCGCCGAGCGACGGAATCCAGAACGAATGGATCACGTCGGCGCTCGTCAACGTGAACTCGGTTCGGGAACCCACCGGCAAGCGGATCTCGTTCGCGCTGGCGACATGCGGACTCCCGGACGCCTCGTAGCGCACCCGCCACCAGAATTGCTCGCCACTGACATGGATTCGCAGGCCGTCGCCGGGCGCCGTCAGCGCCGGCATGAAACTCAGTCCGACGACGAGCAGCGCGAACAACATGATCACCGGCAGCACGACACCGCCGCCGATGATGAGCATTCTGCCTGCGCGTTCGCTGTGCGGCTCACGCCGCTTTCGCATGCCATACACGGCGATGCCGATGACGAGCAGCCAGATCAGCGCCGCGACGGCCGCCATCCAGGAGAACAGATGCAGCGTCAGCTCCGCACCGCTGCCGGCGGCGTCGAGCGCGGATTGCGGGCCGCCGCATCCGGTCAGCGCGATGGCGAGGAGAATGAACGCCGAACGACGGCTGACGACGATGCCGCGGGAGCAAGGTATCGGCGATTGGCGAGCCGCGATTCGATGGAGGTTATTGATGCCGCGATCCCTCGGCAGCCGTTGTTCTTGTCGAGGTCGAAACAGCCGACCCTGGCGTTCGAAACTGAAGGTCAGCCTATCGAATGGCGCGATCGGCGGCAATACCGCTTGTCAGCAGGCCGTGCTGCAGTTGCTTCTGGAACCAGACCCGCTTTTCCGGATCATCTGAAAGGACCGATAACGGGTGAGGCTCACGCGGAGAGCCTACTCGGTCCAAAGAGGGCGCGAATCCCGTAGACTACTTCGCTCGCCTTGGCCTTGTCTTTCCGCCGGGTGTATTGAGGGCGACCGCGGCACGGATGAGCGCCTTGAACGCGCCCGCGTCGACGTCCTCGCCCTCGTGGATGTCAATCGCGCGCCTTACTTTCCCGTCGAGGCTCGAGTTGAAGAGCTTGGCCGGGTCCTTCAACGAAGCCCCCTTGGCGAAGGTCAACTTCACTATCGACTTGTAAGACTCGCCGGTGCAGATGATCCCGTCGTGCGACCATACGGGAGTGCCCATCCACTTCCACTCTTCCACAACGTCCGGGTCTGCCTCTTTGATGAGCTTGCGCATCCTGCTCAAGGTCTCCCCGCGCCAGTCCCCGAGCTCGGCGATTCTTTTGTCAATCAGCTCAGTTGCCGACTGGCCCTCGGTCGAACTCGACTTTTTCATGTTCTCCTCCAAAAACGTCCAGACTCTTCCACCTTCGCGGCGGGCACACGGAGCGAGCGGAGTGGACCTCAGATATTGTCATCGCCGCTCCCGTTATCTTTATGATACCGTCTAACGTCGGCGATCAGCTTCGGTGTCAGCTGCATCGCCCTTGTCAGGCGGCTGACCTCTAGAAGAACTCATCCAGTAACCGATAGTACGATAGCTTCCTTGTGTCGACATGTTTTAGTCCGTACGCTCGAAGGAAGTCTTCGGCTAGGCTGCTTCCGAAATTGCTTTCGATGCTTCGATGTGCGAGGGCAAGGTCTTGGTATCGATCAGCGCGACCACATCGACCGCAATCTATGAAGCCGCTGAAGCTGCCGTTATGAAAGATCGTGTTGGGTAGGCAGGCGTCACCGTGCGTCACTACTACGTCCTCGGATTGAGGTCGCTCACGGTAGAGAGAATCTAGTAGCTCCATTGCGTTGCAGCCGAGTCGGTCGGGGTCAAAGTCGGATTCGTCTACTTGACCGGACGAGGCACGCGTGGCTGCAAGGGGTGCCACTCGATCCAGGGTTCGATCGAAGGGGCATTCTTCCGCTTCTAGCGAATGCAGTCGACGCAACCGAAAAGCTACCTGCGCCGAAATCCGTGGCCAAAGACCCGGTGGCGCCTCTACGGCGCTGGATCCGGGGAGGGCCTCGGTCAGTAGATAAGCGAGTTCCCCCTCGATGCCAAACTCCAGAACCCTCGGCACGGAAAGCCCTGCTCGCAAGCCAATTGAGACAATCGCTTTCAGTCTTCAGGTCCCGAGCGCCTTCGACAGTCGACACTTTCAGAAACAAGGTCGGTTTTCCAGGCTTCGCGAGTCGATAGACCGAGGAAGCGAATCTGCCGATGGACACCCGCTCCAGCTGATAGTCGCGAGCCTGCGGGAGCGCTTGGAAAATAGCGATGGTCTCTCGCAAAGGCGTCGCCTCCAGCCGCCGAACCGACCAAGCTCAGCGGCAAGGCAAGCTGGCGTGGCTTTTGCGTATGCAAAAGACTTGACAGCTTGCCTTTGTCCGTCTGCAGCGCTTGTATGTTTCCATTTGCCGAGGGTTGGGAAAAAGGTGGGGCCCATAACCTCGCTTCAGGTTATCGACGCGCCAGCCCGAGAAGCCGAGCGATCTGGACGGGGCCCGCTGTTTTCGTCACCCGGGCTTTCTGAAACGCAGCGCGAACTGGCTCGTATGTCCCCGGATCGATGCGACGGAAATGTCCACGGAGAGCGGGTCATCCGGATTGACCAGGAAGTCGCCTTCCCCCTCGAGAACGAACCCCGCCTGTTCGGCCATGCGCTTGACGATCGCCGGATCGATTCGATGGAGATCGTTGCCTGTTGTTTCCGGCGAGCCTTCAGCCGCCGCATGATCGATCACAACGAAGGCGCCGCTCGGCTTCAGGATACGGAAGATTTCCGAATAGGCCGTCGCCGGATTTCCCGGTCCAGGGCCGCTTTCGGGATGGTAATAGAGCTCATGCGGCCCCCATACCCAAGTGACGAGATCCATACTCGCGTCGTTGGCGTCGAGAGCATCGAAAGTCGAATAGGAGGCGCGCACATTGGGAAGACGGTTATCGGCGAGCCGCGCGTCGATCTTATCGCCCGCAAAATCGCGAAATTGTTCCGGGTTCTGCATGACGACGCTTCCCTCGCTTCCGACGGCGCGGGAGAAGAGCTCCGTCATATAACCGTCGCCCGCCTCGATCTCGAAGACCGAAAGGCCGGGCTTGACTTCCATAAAGGTGAGCATCGCTTCGGGCTTGCGGCTTTCGTCCCGTTCGCGGTCGGCTTCGGAGCGCGCAGGATCCGCGACGGCGACGGCGGCGATGGCGGCGTAGGCGACGTCGCCGCTTTCGCCGTCGCGCGTGTCTGCAGGCGCAGCTTCAGGCGAGGCCGCCTCGACGGCGGCGTCATCGGGCGCGGCGGGCGTCGCTTCCTTCCCGCAAGAGATGAGCGTCAGTGCCGCGGCCCAGGCGAAAAGAAACGAGCGCAGATCAAGCGATTTCAACATGCGTATTTTCCCTCCATCGAGCGATAAGGCTCGTAGGTGTGCATATGAGGCCTAACGCTCAGCATCAGCTGCGGCGCGCAGCGCCGTCTGCTGCATGCTGTTGTTCGGCGACATCATCGCCGGCGATCGTGCTTCACGACGACTCCGCCCTTCATCACGAACGGAACTGACTCCAACTGCCGGATGTCGCTCAGCGGGTCTGACGGAACCGCGATCAAGTCAGCGTACTTGCCGGATTCCACCGTACCCAAGTCCTGACTCCCTATGAGTTCCGCTGCAACTCGAGTGGCGCTCTGAAGAGCCTCCATCGGCGACATGCCGAGCGCCACATACAAGGGAAACTGCCTTCCGTTCTCGCCGTGGGGATACACGCCCGCATCGGTGCCAAAAGCTATCTTGACTCCCGCCGATCGCGCGAGCTTGAAGCTATCGCGGAACCGAGCGCTGACCACGCGGGCCTTGGCGAGATGGTCAGGATCGAGTCCAAGCGAATCGCCGTATTGCAGGGAGTACGCGTCGGCGTACACGTCCGGCACAAGGAACACGCCCCGCTCCGCCATGAGCTTCGCAGTTTCCTCGTCCAGATAGCTCCCGTGTTCGATGGAACGGACGCCCGCGAGCACCGCGTTGCGAATCGCCTCGAGGCCATGGGCATGTGCCGCTACGTGCTGGCCTCGCTTGCGTGCTTCATCGACGGCCGCTTCGATCTCCTCACGAGTGTACGTGGCAGCCCCGGGCTCGGAGCGATCTGTAAAGATGCCGCCGCTTGCAATGATCTTGATGAGGTCCACGCCGTACTTCTGGTGCAGTCGTACTGCTCTGCGCACCTCGTCGCCTCCATCGACGACAGTTACGGCGGAGCTCTCGAGATCGAGGTCGGGCGGCGCCCAGTTCCCGACGGCGCCATGCCCTCCCGTCATCGTCAGGACGGGCCCGCTGACGAACATTCGCGGGCCATCAACCCAACCGGCGGTGATCGCGTCCCTTAACGCGACATCAGCATAGTGAGGTCCACCGGGATCCCGGATCGTCGTGAACCCGGCCATGAGCGTTCGCCTCGCGTGCATTACGCCGAGGATCGCGCTCGCCGGTCCGGAGATCTCGCCGTAGTCGAGCTTCGGATCGTGGCTTAGGGTCAGATGCGCATGAACATCGATCAATCCCGGCAGGACGTAGAACCCACTGAGGTCCAAGGCCCCCGGCATTGTCGCGTCCGCTGCCGTAGCAGGACGTATCTCCCCGATACGGCCGTCATGAAGGACGATGGCGACATCGCGCCTCGGCGGACTACCCGTCCCATCGATCAGAGCTCCCGCCCTGATGAGCGTCGGCCGCGTCTCCTGCGCCTTAGCCGGGACTGTATCAGCCATTGCGATGGCCAAGACCAGAACGGCCGCAAACCATCGCGTCTGCTCGCTACGGGTCAATCGCACTCCTTGAGGATGTCGCCAAACGCCATGCAACTGTTAGGCGGCACTTGGCACCGCCTTTTGAAACACAAACTGGACTTCGCCATCCTGCAACACTGAGTCGATTTGCGTCCAACCCTCCCGCTTGAGCAGTGAAACTGCGTTAGCGGTCGCACAGAAAATGAACTGATATCCAAGACGTGAGGCTTCCACGAAGAGAGCGGCCAATAGGTCCCCGCCGATGCCTTGACGCCGACGCGAAGGGATAACGAATCCGGCGGTTGCCCAAGGGCCCAAGTGGGAGTGACTTTCGATCGATGTAGCTCTGAGCACCGCGATCCCTACCGGTGACATCGAATCATCAAGCGCAACCACGCCGACCGGCAAATCGCCGGCTGCATTCGCGTAATCTTCGAGATCTGACT
>JBOIDB010000138.1:0-13595 GCA_050740235.1 Gammaproteobacteria bacterium | reverse complement strand
ATATCAGCTTGGTCGAGACGAACCGGCCGAACCGGCGCCGGCCCATCGCGAGATTCATGCCGGATCACGCCGTCTCGAGTCGCTGCCCGATATTAGCTTGGTCGAGACGAACCGGCCCAACCGACGCCGCCCATCGCGGGATTTCAACCTGGTGGACCGGCCGAACCGGCGCTGGCCCATCCGGGAGGCTTCAAGGTGACCGGTGCTTACTCCACCGGCCGAGCAGCGGGATCAGCAGCATCAGCGACACGAGACCGCCGGCTCCGCCGCCGCTGCCGCCCGCGCTCACGTTAACGGTGCGCGTCACCGTCGCCGCCGCGTTGCCGGAGGAATCCGTCACGTCGTAGTTCAGCATGTACGTGCCGGCGGCCTGCGTATTCACGTTGCCCGTTGTGACGATCGCGGCGCTCAGATCGCCGTCGACATCGTCGGTCGCCGTTGCGCCGGGATCGTCGAACGCCTGTCCGACGGTCAGCCTCATCGTGGATGCCCCGTTCAGCGTGATGACCGGCGGGCTCGTGTCCGCGACGGCGATGACGAAATCCTGAGTCGTGGTCTCGGTGCCGTCGCTCGCTGCTATCGACACCGGGTTGGCGCCGAGATTGTCGGCGGCCGGCGTGCCCGAAAGCGTTGCGGTGCCGTCGCCGTTGTCGATCAGCGCAAGCCAGCCGGGCAGCACGGGCGCCGAGAACGTTACGCCGTCGCCTTGCGCATCGTCCGCGGTGATGCCGGCCGAGTAGGCATCGCCGACCGAAGCATCCGTGACCGGCGTGCTCGTGAACGATACGCTGCTCACGCGCTCGAGCCGGACGGCGATCCGGGCGAGGTCTCCGGGCGTCGAAGGGTCCGAGCCGATCTCGGCGATGCCGTAGAAGATATCGCCCACGTCCATGTCGTCGTCCCACGCCAGGGTGATATCGTAGGGCTGGCCCGTAGGCACGGCGCCCCCCGGACCGCCGACGGTCAGGTTGCCTTCGTCGTTGCCGTCGACGACGGTTGTGGCAAGAGTCACCTCATCAATGGCGCCCTGCTCAGACGCCTGGAAATTCTGCAAGACGACCCACCAGGGCAAGGCCGGCAGGCTCGACGGCACCGCGACATCGCAGATCTCATCGGCGGCAGGGCTCGCGCTGAAGCAGACCAACTCGGAAGTCAGCGGGTCGTTGGTGACCTGCACCATGCCGTCCATGTTGAAATCGACGCCGACGAACAGGTCGACGTCCGGCGATTCCGAATCGAAGGTCTCCGCGACGACGCGCACGGCGTTGCCCGGCACGTTGAAGAACGTCGTGCTCGTGCCGTCACCGGGATTGTTGAACGGATCCGTGTCGCTGTCTTCCGCGAGCGTGATCGAGGTCTGCGCGGCCTCGTCGAGTCCCGTCACCTGCGCGTCGAACTGCGTGACCGCGAGCGTCATCGCCGGAATGCTCTGCGAGCCGGAATCGGCGGGCGCGTCGATCTCGACGGTGTCCGGAATGTTGCCGGAACTCGGTTGGATGGCCACCGGAAGTTGCTGAACCGGCAGAGCGGGATCCTGCGGCGTCAGCACGACGCGGTCGAAGGTGAACTCGCCGGTCATGACGGCGGACGCGTCCACGTCGATCGCGAGCACCTGAGTCCCGCCTGCGGCGAGCGTGAATTGCGCCGGGTTGACCGAGAGGATGCCGCCGGTCGCCGACGTGTCCCAGGTGCCGCCGGTAGTCGCTCTCACGGTGCGCTCGAACGAGCAGGTTTCCAGGCAATTCCGCGAGCTCAGCAGCGCCAGATTGAGCGATGCCGGATCGCCGCCGTTCGCCGGGTCAGCGTCGACGAAATTGGCCTGCGTCTCGTCGAGCACGAGCCCGGCGATTGCGGCGACATCGACGCGGATGCGCCCGCCGCCCACGTCGTTGGCATCGGCCGGCGTGACGCCGTCGTCGTTGAGGATATCGGGTTCTGCCGTGGAGACGAGCGCCGAGTGGATTTCCGCATCGGTCCAGTCGGGATGTACCTGCCTCAGGAGCGCCGCCGAGGCGGCCGCGTGCGGGCTCGCCATGGACGTGCCGCTGATGATGCCGAAGGCGGTGGGGACCGACGGATCGTCGGTCGGATCCGCCGTCGGAATGCCGGGGTGATCGAACCGGAGGTCCGCACCGGCCGCAAAGATGTCCACGCCGGGCGCGGCGACGTTCGGCACGAGAAAGTCGAAGCCCGCCGGGCCGCGCGAGCTGAATGCCGCGAGGACGTCGCTGGCAGCAGGGTCAGGTACTTCAATGCCTGTTGTGATTCGTGCCATGTGTCCATTGCCGCTCGCCAGCCAACTCTTCAGGGCGTCACCGTCGGCGATGGTGACATGAATCGCCGGGATGACATGCGGATCGTGGTTCAGTCCATCGGAGTCCGGATCTACGTTCGCAAGCACGCAGCCGGCGGCGCCGCCGTCGCGCACATTCTGGCACTTGGCGACGCGCGCGATGGTCCCGCGATCGCAGACCACGATCTCGCCGTTCGTCCAGGTGTCGGGCGGGAAAGGCTGGAGACACTGCTCGGCCATGGCGTTGCTGTTCTGGAAGTCGCCGGCGTACACGATCGGTCCGGTGTAGCCGACGGTCAGGCCTGTCCCAATGATGTCCGCCGGTGGCGGCGTGTTGCCACCGGAAAAGTTGGTCAACTCCTTGCGCGAGCCACGGTCGTGCGTCGACGCCGCAACGGACAGGACCCATGGGGCGTTCTTGTCCACGGCCGCCGTGCCGGCGATCGGGCCGTCGTTGCCGGCCGAGGTCGCGGCGAAAATGCCCGCGGCGCGCGCGTTGCGAAACGCGATCGCGGTGGAATCCTCCCAGGGACTGGCGGTGCCTCCCGAAATCGACATGTTGATGACATCGACGCCGTCGGCGACCGACTGGTCGATCGCATCGTTGATCGCCGAGGTCGGGCAGCCGGGGGCACAGACCTTGTAGGCGATCAGGTTTGCATGCGGCGCGACGCCCGAGATACGGTCGAACGTGAACGTGCCCGGATTGCCGTCCGCGTCGATGATCGCCACGTCCATGAGGACGTTGCCGCCTGCCGTGGACATGACGTGGCTGCCGTGACCGTCGGTATCCTGGGAGGGGGGATCGCCTGGCTGTGTCAGCGGATCGTCGAGAAACGAGTAGCGTCCGATGAGCTTGTCGTTGCAGAGGCCCGCATTCACCTCGCACTCGCCGAGATAACCCGACAGCGGATTCGTGTGCACGAAACCGTCGCCGCCGACCGCCGCGAACGACGGATGCACGTCGCGGCCGTTCGCCGGACTCGCGCCGTTCACGCCGGAATCGATGATGCCTATGATGATGCCCTCACCTTGCGCGTCGAGTCCGCCGGTCGCGGTGCCGTCCCAGACGTCCGATGCACCGATGAACACCGGGCCACGGTCGGTATCCAGCTCGCGGATGCGCTCGCGCTCGATGTGCGTCACCCCGGGGATGCTCGCCAGCTCCGCGGCTTCCTGCTGCGTCATGCGAATCGCGAAACCGTTGAGAGCGTAGCGATAAGTGGACTCGATCTCGGCGCGGCCGATCTTCGCGGCGATCTTCCCTCGGTAATCGGCCTGCTTCGCCGACAGGTAACCAAGATAAGCGACGCTCGCGTCGCTCTTCGCATCGAGACGGCCGGCACCTCGCGGGCTGGTGGCTTTCAATCCCGGAATGCCGCCGCGATACGCCGCCAGCGCGGGCTCTTCGAACAGCACGATGTAGACCTGCTCGCCGCGCACGTCCTGCTCGGGCGCGAACACGCCGCGAAGATCGCGCGTGGCATAAGCGAGCGGCTTCGAATCTGCCGCGTCGCGGTCGCGCCGCGCGGGAACCCACTGCACAGGCTGACGGTTTACCGATGCTGCACGCTCGGTCGAACCGGCGGTTGACGGCAAACGATCCGCGGTCGCGGCTCCGACGAGCAGCATGAGCAGCACGGCGACGGCCGCCGCAGGGCTTCTGTTCTTCACCTTGTTGTTCCCCTCGATTATGTTAATGCGCCGTCGCGCGCGCATCGAGGGTAACGCTATCGTGTCCGTTGCAGGAGATCAATCCCTCGTTGGGGGCTCGATTGCAGAAACCACCTTTACGTTTGTCCGCGCGCTGCACGCGCCTGTCCGGCGAGATCGCGCGCCGCCTCGAGATTGCGAAAGGCGCTGCGTTGCAGAATGTCCGCCACCGCTTCGCCCTGATCGTAACCATGCTCGAGAATCAGCGTGCCGCCAGGTCGCAGGCAGCCGTGGGCTTGTCGCGCGATGCTGCGGATTGCATCGAGACCGTCCACGCCGCCGGCGAGCGCCGCGCGCGGCTCGGCGCGCACATCGCCCTGCTCGAGGTGCGGATCGGTATCCGCCACGTAGGGTGGATTCGAGACGATGAGCTCGAAGCTTTGCTCAGGAAACGGCGCGAGCCAGTCGCCTGCCACGAAATCCACGTTTCCAATCCCGAGTCGCCCGGCATTACGCTGCGCAACGGCCAGCGCAGCGCGTGAATTGTCGCTCGCCACGATGCGACAGCGCGGGCGCTCTTTCGCGATCGCGAGGGCAATGGCGCCGCTGCCGGTGCCGGCGTCGAGGATCGTCCATCTCGAATCCGGCCGGATGCTCCCGAGCGCCAGCTCCACGAGCAGCTCGGTTTCGGGCCGGGGGATGAGGACGGCCGGGCCGACCTCGAGCGTCAGCGAAAAGAACTCGCGTATGCCGGTGAGATAGGCTACGGGCGTGCCCGCCGCGCGCCGCGCGACGAGGTTCGCGAATGTCTTTCCGGACGCGGCGTCCGGCGGCTTTTCCGGCCTGGCGCGCAAATAAGAGCGCGGCCGCCCGAGCGCGAAGGCCAGCAGCGCTTCGGCATCGAGCCGCGGGGAATCGCTCGAGGCTGCGAGCGATGTCGCGGCCGCTTCGAGCAGGGCGGCAATGGAACCCGGGGGCATCGCTTTTATCGGGATCGAGCTCATTCAGCTATTCTGGCCGGTCGAGACGCCGTGCGAAATGGGGACATTCCTGATTTTGAGTGAGTGCAGTCAATGGGCTTCGGTCGACCGGCCGACAAAATCAGGAATGTCCCCATTTCGCGTAGAATGACGGGCCTTCGCGCCGCGCGCCGGGAAGGCGATGACTGTCTACTCAAACGTGCTGGAAATGGTGGGTCGAACCCCGCTGCTCGAGGTTACGCGGTTCGACACGGGGCCGTGCCGGCTGTTCCTGAAGCTCGAGCTCATGAACCCCGGCGGCTCGATCAAGGATCGCATCGGCGTGTCGATGATCGAGGAGGCGGAGAAACGCGGCGACCTGAAGTCCGGCGATACCATCGTCGAGGCGACCGCCGGCAACACGGGGCTGGGTCTCGCGTTGGTCGCCGCTCAGAAAGGCTACAAGCTCATCCTCGTCCTGCCGGACAAGATGAGCCAGGAGAAGATTTTCAACCTTCGTGCGATGGGCGCGGACGTCGTCCTGACCCGCTCCGACGTGGCGAAGGGCCACCCCGAGTATTATCAGGATCTCGGCAAGCGCATCGCGGAAGAGCAGGGCGCCTACTTCATCAACCAGTTCGGCAATCCGGACAACCCCAGGGCGCATGCATCGACTACAGCCCCGGAAATCTGGGAGCAGATGGAGCATGATCTCGACGCCATCGTCGTCGGCGTCGGCTCGAGCGGCACCATCACCGGCTTGACGGAGTACTTCCGCGAGACGGCGCCGCAGGTCGAGCTGGTCATCGCCGATCCGAAAGGTTCCGTGCTCGCCGGTTACGTCGAGACCGGCGAAATCGGCCCGAGCGGCACGTGGCTCGTCGAGGGCATCGGCGAGGACTTCATCCCCGGCATCTGCGATCTTTCCGCAGTGAAGTGCGCCTACAGCATCTCGGACGCCGAATCGTTCTCGACCGCGCGCGAGCTGTTGCTGAAGGAAGGCCTGCTGGCCGGCTCCTCGACCGGCACGCTGCTCGCCGCGGCCCTGCGCTATTGCCGCGAGCAGACCGAAGCGAAGCGCGTAGTCACCTTCGCCTGCGATACGGGCAACAAGTACCTGTCGAAGCTGTTCAACGATTTCTGGATGCTCGACCAGGGTTTCATCGAGCGTGAGGAGAGCGGCGACCTGCGCGATCTCGTCGGGCGGCCGCACGCCGAGCATGCGACCGTCGTGGTCGGCCCCGGCGATGTCCTGACCACGGCGCACAATCGCTTGCGCAATGCCGGGTTTTCACAGCTTCCGGTCATGGAGGACGGCAAGCTGGTCGGGGTGCTGACCGAGGAGGACATCATGCGCTTCGCGTTCGGCAAGCCCGAGCTGCTGCGCGCGCCGGTCGGCGAAGCGATGCGCACGGCGTTCATCCGCGTGGACAAGAACACCTCGCTGAACAATCTCGTGGCGCTGCTCGACGTGCAGCCCTACGCAGCGGTCATGGAAGGCGAGGAGTTCCTCGGTCTCATCACGCGCGCAGATGTGCTCAATTATCTGCGCAAGCAGATGCCCGAGACGACGGTTCGTCAGCCATGAGCAATCGCCGCAAATCGCAGGGGAACAGGAAGCAGTCCGCCTTCGCCACGCGCGCCATACATGCCGGCCAGGCGCCGGATCCGACGACCGGCGCCATCATGCCGCCGATCTACGCGACCTCGACTTACGTGCAGGAAAGTCCGGGTGTGCACAAGGGCTATGAGTATTCGCGCACGCACAATCCCACGCGGCAGGCCTGGGAGCGGTGCGTAGCGGATCTGGAATCCGGCACCCACGGCTTCGCGTTCGCGTCCGGCATGGCCGCGACCGGCACGATTCTCGAGCTGATCGATGCGGGCGAGCACGTGGTGGCTATGGACGACCTCTACGGCGGCACGTTCCGGCTGTTCGAGCGCGTGCGCAGGCGTTCGGCCGGGCTCGAGTTCACGTTCGCTGACTTATCGGATCGCGCTGCGCTCGAGAAGGCGCTGCGGCCGCAAACGCGCATGATCTGGATCGAGACGCCGACGAATCCGTTGCTCAAGATCGTCGACCTGCGCATGGTGGCCGAGGTCGCGCGCGGGAAAAACATCCTCACGGTCGTCGACAACACGTTTGCGACGCCCTACGCGCAGCGCCCGCTCGAGCTCGGTTGCGACATCGTCATGCACTCGGCCACCAAGTTCCTCAACGGACATTCGGACATGGTGGGCGGCATTGCGGTCGTGGCGGACGCGGAGCTGGCCGAACGCCTGGCGTTTCTCTCGAACGCCGTCGGCGCGGTGGGCGGGCCTTTCGATAGTTATCTGGCGCTGCGCGGACTCAAGACTCTGGCGTTGCGCATGCAACGGCATGGCGAGAATGCCCAGCGCATCGCGGAATGGCTGGAGAGTCAGCCGCGCGTCGAGCGCGTCATTTACCCGGGATTGAAAAGCCATCCGCAACATGCGCTCGCGAAGGCCCAGATGGACAGCTTCTCGGGAATCGTCACGTTCTTCATCGAAGGGGGGCTCGACGCGGCACGCCGTTTTCTCGAGCGTTGTGAGCTGTTCTCGCTGGCCGAGAGCCTGGGTGGCGTCGAAAGCCTCGTCGATCATCCCGCCATCATGACGCATGCGTCGGTGCCCGCCGCGCAGCGCGCCGAAATGGGCGTCAGTGATTCGTTGATCCGGCTGTCCGTGGGCATCGAAGACGTCGACGACCTCATCGCCGATCTGCGTCACGCATTCGGATAATAATAAAGGCGGGTTGAAACCCGCCCTACGGCGCCTGCGCCACACATTCGGATAATAGCAATGGCGGGTTGAAACCCGCCCTATGTAGGGCCGAATTCATTCGGCCGATCGATGCGTCAGGACAGCGCCGCCAATTGCTCCGCCTGATGCTCGTTCGCGAGCGGCTCGAGCACGAGGTCGAGCTGTCCGGCGAGGATCCCGTCGAGCTTGTAGAGCGTCAGGCCGATGCGGTGGTCGGTCACGCGCCCTTGCGGGAAATTGTAGGTGCGGATGCGTTCGGAACGGTCGCCCGAGCCGACCAGCAGCTTGCGCTGCGCGGCCTGCTCGCTCTGCTGCGCCTCTATCGCCTGATCGAGCAGACGCGCCTGCAGCAGCGACATGGCTCGCGCCCGGTTCTTGTGCTGCGAGCGCTCGTCCTGGCATTCGACGACGATGCCGCTCGGCAGGTGCGTGATGCGCACCGCGGAATCCGTCTTGTTGACGTGCTGCCCGCCCGCTCCCGAGGCGCGATAGGTATCGACGCGGAGGTCCGCCGTATTGACTTCGATGTCGTCGATCTCGTCGACCTCCGGCAGCACGGCTACGGTGCAGGTCGAGGTGTGGATGCGGCCCTGCGATTCGGTTTCCGGGACGCGCTGCACGCGGTGCGCGCCCGATTCGAATTTGAGCTTCGAGTAGGCGCCATGGCCGGCGATGCGGCTGATGATCTCGCGGTATCCGCCGTGCTCGCCTTCGCTGTGGCTGAGGATCTCGACGGTCCAGCGTTGCGCTTCCGCGTAGCGCGCGTACATGCGGAACAGGTCGCCCGCGAAGAGCGCGGCCTCGTCGCCGCCCGTGCCGGCGCGAATCTCGAGGAAAATGTTCCGTTCGTCATGCGGATCGCGTGGCAGCAGGTGCTTCTGCAGCGCCTGCTCGTAGCGCACGCGCCGCTCGCCGATCTGTTCGAGCTCTTCCCGGGCGAGCGTCCGCACCGCCGGATCGGCGTCCTCCGCCATGCCTTCCGCAGCTTCGAGATCGGCCAGCAGGCGCTCGTAAGCCGTGTAGTCCCTGACCAGCGGATCGAGACGCGCATACTCGCGCGACAGATCGCGGAATCGCCCCTGATCGGCGATCGTGTCGGGATCGGCAAGCAGCGCGCCGATTTCCTCGAAACGCTCGCGCAGCTTGTCGAGATTGCTTCGCAGGGAGGGTTTCATGGCCCCTTGCCCTCTTCCCGATGGGGAAGGGGGGAAGATTCCACCTCGTCCTCTTCCTGGAGAGGAGGAGACGTGAGCCCGAAATCGTCGGATCGGGTTTCGGCGAGATCATCCTCGACGCGCTCGTCGAGGGCGAACAACTCGCGCGCAGCATCGATGAGCGCGCGGTCTCCCTCTTCTCCGGCGCGACGCAGGCGCAGGCTCGGTGTGTGCAGCAGCTTTTTCGTCAGCCTGGCCGCCAGATGGCCGAGAATTTCCGCCGGGTCGCGCCCGCTGGCCAGCTGGCGCTGCGCCTGCCTGACGGCTTCCGCGCCAATCCGCTCCGCATCCTCGCGCAGACCGCGGATAGTCGGCACCGCATCGAGCGTGCGCGACGTCAGGTCGAAGCGCAGCGCCTCCGCGTCGACCAGCTCGCGCGCCTGATTCGCCGCCCGGTGACGCGAGCGCAGATTCTCTTCCACGACATTCTGCAGGTCGTCGATCGTATACAGGTACACATCCTCGAGATCGGCCACGCGCGCCTCGACATCGCGCGGCACGGCGATGTCGCCGATGAACATCGGCCGGTGCTTGCGAGCCTTGATTGCCGTCTTCATCATGTCGTAGGTGATCAGGACTTCGGAGCCCGCCGTCGAGCAGATCAGTATGTCCGCCTCGGCGAGATGCGCGGCCAGATCGGTGAGCGGAATGCCGAAGCCGGAGAATCGGGTTGCGAGCGCCTGGGCGCGTTCGGGATTCCGGTTCGCGACGATCATGCGCGCCAGCCCATTGCCATGCAGGTGCTGTGCTACCAGCTCGATCGTCTCTCCGGCGCCGACCAGCAGTGCGGTGTGGCGTTCGAAGCCCGCGAAAATCTGCCGCGCGAGGCTGACTGCGGCATAAGCGACCGATACGGCGTTCGCGCCGATGCGCGTCCGCGTGCGCACGTGCTTCGCCACGGAGAACGCCTGCTGGAACAGCCGGTTCAGCACCGGGCCCACCGCGCCCTGCCCGGCGGCGGCGCGGAACGCCTCCTTGAGCTGGCCGAGAATCTGCGGCTCGCCGACGATCATGGAGTCGAGTCCGGACGCCACCGCGAAGCAATGGCTGACGGCCTCCCGGTCGCGCAGCAGATACAGCCGGTCACGAATGCTGCCCGCGGCGCCATGATGCCCGTCGAGCCAGTCCGCAAGCTCCCCGGACCCGTCGGCATTTGCGCTTACGTAGAGCTCTGTGCGGTTGCAGGTCGATACGATGACGGCCTCCTCGACACTTTTCAGGCCGCACAGCGCCGCGAGACCGTGCGGCAGCGCGGCCTCGTCGAAAACGATTTTTTCACGGATTTCAACCGGCGCGGTGCGATGGTTGATGCCCAGTATGAGGAGCGCCATACGGTGTTGCGGATCCAGGACCGGACTGCGATTTTCGCTCATTATCGAGCCGGCTGCCCGCCCTGCGTGCTCAACGGGAAAATTGGCGTCCGGTCCCGGCCGGAACGTCCCGGACAAGCGCGGCGTCCAATAATGAGCGAAAATTGTCTTTTCATGCCAACCCCCGTCCACTCCTCTATTATGAAAATGCCGCTCCTGATCGTCCTCGGCCTCTGTCTGGCCTCGCTTGCCGCCTGCGTCGGCGATCGCGAGGCACGCCTCGAAGGCGTGGGGCCGGAGACGGTGGAAGCTGCGCCCGAGGCCGACTTTCATATCCTCATGGCAGAGTTCGCCCTGCAGCGCGGCGAGTTCGCCGTGGCCGCCGACGAATACGCGGAAGCCGGCCGCCTGAGCGGCGATCCGGGACTCCTGCGGCGCGCCACCGAGGTGAACTTTCAGTACGGGCGGCTCGATGATGCGCTCGACAGCGCCGAGCGCTGGCTCGAGCTCGAGCCGGAATCGGCGGAAGCGCGCAATTATCTCGTGCGTCTCTACCTGCGCGCGGGCGACATCGGCAACACCGTGGAGCAGATCGAGCATCTGCTTGCGGCGAGCGAGCCGCCGGCGTCGGAGGAAGCTTTCATGGGCGCGCTCGCGCTGTTGTCGGACGTGCAGGAACGCGCGCTCGCGACCCGCGCCATGCGACGGGTTGCGGATGAGCATCGCGCATCTGCCGAGGCGCAATATGCGCTGGCGGCGCTGGCGTTGCGTTCCGGCGATCCCGCGCTGGCGACCGAAAGCGCGCGCGAGGCACGGAAGCTGCGGCCGGAGTGGTCCGACGCCCGGCTCATTCTGGCGCGCGCACTCGTGCTCGACGGACAGGTGGAGGCCGGTCTCGCGGAGGCGCGCGCGCTGGTCGAGGACCGGCCGGGCCCGGGCGAACGCCTCGAATACGCTCTGCTTCTCGGCAGCACGGGTCGGACGGAAGAGGCGCGCGAGCTGCTCAACGAAATGCTCGCGGAAGATCCGCGTGATGCGGAAGCACTGCGGGTGCTCGGTCTGCTCGAGCTGGAAGGCGGCAATCTCGACGCGGCCGAGACGCATTTCAACGCGCTGCTGGTCAGCGGCCGATATCCGTACGAGGCGTTCTACTACCTGGGAGCGATCGCCGAGAATCGCGAGCAGTTCGAGCGCGCGCTACAGTTCTACGCGCGCGTGCGCGCGAGCCCGTACGTCGTGGACGCGCAGATCAGCTCGAGCCGCGTGCTGCTCGCGCTAGGCGACGGCGAGGCGGGCGTCAGGCATCTCGCGGAAATGGCGGAGATCCTGCCGGAGCATGCCGTGCCGCTCCTCGCTGCGCGCGGCCAGTTGCTGGAGGAGATGGGCGATACCGATGCGGCGCTGGCGGCCTACAACGAAGGCCTGCGGACGCATCCCGAGAACGATACGCTGCTGTATGCGCGCGCGTTCCTTTTCGAGCGTCTCGACCGGGTCGACGACGCCATCAAGGAGTTGCGTCAGATAGTGGATGCGCGCCCCGAGGATCCCACTGCGCTCAACGCGCTCGGCTATACGCTGGCCGACCGCACTCGCAGCTACCGTGAAGCGCAGCGGCTCATCGAGAAAGCACTCGAGCTCGATCCGGCGAACCCGGCGATCATCGACAGCATGGGCTGGGTGCTGTACAAGCGCCGGCGTCACGAGGATGCGCTCGAGCACCTGGAGCGGGCCTATGCGCTGGCGCAGGATCCGGAGATTGCGGCCCATTTCGGCGAAGTGCTGTGGGTCACCGGAGATGAGGCGCGTGCGCAGCGCATCTGGCGGGAAACGCTGGAGGCGCACCCCGATGCCCCGGCCATCGTCGAGGTCAGGGAACGGCTGACCGCGGCACAGTCCGAATGAATTCGGCCTTCCGCGACTCCCGCAGGGCGGGTTTCAACCCGCCTCTTTTTGTTCGCGGCATCGCGCTGCTGTGTCTCGCTCTTGCGCTCGCGGGTTGCCTGCAACCGCAACGGCGCGCGGAAGAGTTCAGCGCGGCGAGCTGGCCCGTGCGCAAGGAAGCGCTGCAATCCCTCGATCACTGGTACTTGCGGAGCCGGATCGCACTCTCGACGGAGGAGGAGGGCTGGAGCGGCGCGCTGTCATGGAGGCAGGAAGAAGCGCGTATCGATGCGCGCTTCAACGGCCCGCTCGGCGTCGGCGGCTTCCGCATCGACGGCGTGCCGGAGCGGCTCGAGCTCGTGACGTCCGACGGCGAACATTTCGTGTTCACCGATCCGGAAGCGCAGCTCGAGGCCGAGCTCGGCTGGCGCGTGCCGTTGACCAGCATGCGCTACTGGATGCTCGGTGTCGCCGATCCGCATGGCGACGATGCCGCGGAGACGCTCGATGAGCACGGCCGCCTCGCGAAGCTCCAGCAAGGCGACTGGACCGTGCGCTACACGAGTTACCGCAGCTTCGACGGCGCAACGCTGCCGCGCAAGCTCGTCATGGAGAACGGCGAGCTCGAGATACGTCTCGCCGTGGACGACTGGGAACTCGGTCCGGTGCCAGATATACTTATTTCAAAAACAATTGGTTACATAAATTAGTTGCTTGCGTTTCGAGCACCGTTTCGAATTGACAGTGGATAACCCCGCACTCACAATACACGGCCTTTCGTGGGGTGTAGCCAAGCGGTAAGGCAACGGGTTTTGATCCCGTGATGCGCAGGTTCGAATCCTGCCACCCCAGCCAGTGCCGTGAGGCGGGGAGGTACGGTGGACAGCGCAGGCATGGTGGTCTTCACGGGCAACGCCAATCCTGAGCTGGCACAGGCGATCACCCGGCATCTGATGCTGCCGCTCAGCAAGGCCAACGTCGGCCGCTTCAGCGACGGCGAAGTGACCGTCGAGATACTCGAGAACATCCGCGGGCGCGACGTGTTCATCGTGCAGTCGACCTGCCCGCCGGTGAACGATCACCTCATGGAGCTGCTGGTCATGGTCGATGCATGCCGGCGAGCGTCGGCGGCACGCATCACGGCAGTGATGCCGTACTTCGGCTACTCGCGTCAGGACCGCCGGCCGCGCGCGACGCGGGTGGCGATCACGGCCAAGCTGGTGGCGAACATGATCGCGAGCGCCGGCGTCAATCGCGTGCTGACAGTAGATCTGCATGCGGAGCAGATACAGGGATTTTTCGACATCCCTGTCGACAACGTGTATGCGTCGCCGCTGTTGCTCGGCGACGTGTGGAAACAGAAGTACGACGACATGGTCGTCGTATCGCCGGACGTGGGCGGCGTGGTGCGCGCCCGGGCGCTGGCGAAACGGCTCGACGATGCGGATCTGGCGATCATCGACAAGCGCCGGCCGCGGCCGAACGAATCGAAGGTGATGAA
>JBOIDB010000137.1:0-52345 GCA_050740235.1 Gammaproteobacteria bacterium | reverse complement strand
TGAACGATGAAAAGCGTTATCGATTCCATTCTTCTCGCTCCGCCGGCCTGGCCGTGAGCGTTCAACTCGCGACGGAGCCGGGCAGCCGTTCGTCGGCGTTGGCCGTCGCTTAGTTGATCGCGATTCTTAACGTTCGGACTAAGGATAGCTGGTTTGGGATTATTTTCCACCCGAAAGTGGTCCGATAGTGCATTGCAACAGGCCGCCCGCCATCCCGGCGTCGCGATTCAAATGGCCTGCCTGGGAGATCAGCGATCACGCAACCGGTATACGAACTTGAGGCCCGACCAGATCTCGTCGACGGCGCAGATCTTGACGTCGACCAGGCCGGCGGCCAGCCCGCAGGCCCGCACTTCGCCCTCGCGAAAATCGGTGGCGAGACCCGAAGCCTGCTTCGGCCAGTAAATCCACAGCGTGCCGTCTTTCGCCAGCGCGCGGGCAGCCCGCGGCAAGACATCATGCAGCCGCGCGTTCGAGCGTACGAATGCGTGGATGTAGGCGAGGCCAGTAGTCAGGCGGGTGCCGAGCTTCAGATCCTTCGGCAACGGCCCGAGGGCCTTCACGAAACCGGCGGGCGCATCGACGAGGACCGCTCGGCCGCTGCCCGGTAACCCCAGCTTGCGGAACAGCGGCGTCTTCGAATACCCGGCCACGCATCAGCAATACCAGAAAGCGAACCGCTTTTGTATGCCAGGGGGTGCAGCGGATACCATGTACGCCCCCAGCCGGATGGCACACTCATGGCCCGGACCAGGATACTCGAGACCACCGGCGCGCAATGGCGCGCGCTTGTCGCCTGCCTGCTCGTGGCATTGTTGACGGAAGGTCTCTCCGGCTGTGCCGCGTTCGGGCGGCCTCTGGAAGAGCCCGAGCTGACCCTTGCCGGCGTACGGCTGCTGGACGCCGGGCTTGCGCGGCAACGTTTCGGCCTGGTGTTCGACGTGCGCAACCCGAATTCCATCGCATTGCCGATTCGGCGCGTGAGCTACACGGTCGAACTGAGCGGCGCCGAGTTCGCAAGCGGCGAGACGCCGCAGTCTTTCTCCGTGCCGGCGAACGGCGAGGCACGTTTCGAGATCGACGTGAGCACCGACCTGATGGCCTCGTCGCGCCAGGCGCTCGCGCTGCTGCGCACGCAGGACCGGCTCGACTACGCGCTCGAAGGCCGCCTCGAGGTGAATTTGCCGTTCGTGCGCGATATTCCGTTTGCCCGCAACGGCACCGTCTCGCTGCAGAACCTGCGCTTGTAAACGATCCGAAGGAAGAAAAAGCCATGACCAGCCGGCGACTCATTGCGATGGTTCCAGCGACGGTTCTGCTCGCGGCGCCCGGCATGGCGCCTGCCGAAGCCGCGCTTGCCGACGACCTCGAGCAACGCGCGGCGCAGATCGAGGACGAGGTCATTGCCTGGCGGCGCGACTTCCACGAGCACCCCGAGCTCGGCAACCGCGAATTTCGCACCGCCAAAGTGATCGCCGCGGAGCTCGAGGACATGGGCCTGCAGGTGGAGACCGGCATTGCGCACACCGGCGTCGTTGCCGTCCTCGAGGGCGGCGAGCCCGGCCCTGTCGTGGCGTTGCGCGCGGACATGGATGCGCTGCCCGTCACCGAAAAGCTCGACCTGCCGTTCGCCTCGAAAGCCACCGGCGAGTATCGCGGCGAGAAGACCGGCCTCATGCACGCCTGCGGACACGACGCGCACATGGCCATTCTGCTCGGCGTCGCCCGCAATCTAAGCGCGGAGCGCGAGCGGCTGCCCGGTACTGTCATGTTCATCTTCCAGCCCGCCGAGGAAGGTGCGCCCGAGGGCGAGCAGGGCGGCGCGCAGCTCATGCTCGAGGAGGGTTTGTTCGAGGAAGTGAAGCCGGATGCGATCTTCGGCCTGCACGTCTGGTCGTCGCTGCCGTCCGGAGTCATCGGTTATCGCCCGGGCCCGGCCATGGCGAGCTCGGATCAGTTTCGTCTGGTCGTGCACGGCCGCCAGACGCACGGCTCCAAGCCCTGGGCCGGTGTCGACCCGATCGTGGTCGCAGCGCAGATCGTGCTCGGCCTTCAGACGATCGAGAGCCGTCAGGTCGATGTGACCTCGAATCCCTCCGTGCTGTCGGTCGGACGTATTGCCGGCGGCATCCGCAACAACATCATTCCCGACGAGGTGGAAATGCTCGGCACGGTTCGCACGTATGAGGCGGACATGCGCCGGGACATCCACGAACGCATCGAGCGCACGGCGGTGAATATCGCGGAAAGCGCCGGCGCGACCGTCGACGTCGACATCACGCTCGGCTACCCGGTCACCGTCAACGATCCGGAGCTGACCGCGCAGACTTACGATGCGCTGCGCGGGGCCGCCGGCGCCGGGAACGTTCGGGAAATGGAGCTGATCACCGGCGCGGAGGACTTCTCGTACTACCAGGAGCAGGTGCCCGGCTTTTTCTTCTTCCTCGGCGTGACGCCGGAGGGCACGGACCCGCTGGCAGCGCCGGCGAATCACTCGCCGTTGTTCTATATCGATGAAAGTGCCCTGATCACCGGCGTGCGCGCGCTCACGAAGGCGACCCTCGACTACATGACGCAATAACCGGGGCGTTGAACATGCGGCTTGCCCAGGGAACGAACCGCGACTGACGAACGAGGCGCATGTAACGAACTGCAAGTTGCGGCGACTCTTGCAGAGAGTCATTTCCGGTCACAGTTGTATGCAGGCGGATTCGCCTGCGCAGGCGGACCGCACGAAGAGGAGCCAGTATGCGCTTGAACTCTTTCTCATCGAGAACGATACGCCGGGCGGCAACGGCCGGTGCGCTTTTGTTAGCCGGCATGACCGGCACGGCGGCGACTGCCATTGCTGCAGAACCGTTCGAGTCGAATCTCGGCGAGGCCGCCAATGCCTATGCCGCGGGCGACTACCTCGGATCCGTGGCGCGCCTCGAAGAAGCGCTGGCCGCGGCGCGACACAAAGCGCCGCTGGACATCAGGAACTTTTACTCCGTCGAGGAGAAGGCTGACTATTACGGCCACTTCGAGCCGCGGACGGACAATGTATATACAGCGAATCCCACGCTTTTCTATTACCTCGAACCAAAGAACCTCGTATTCGCGCGTTCGGAGGATACCTATACCGGCGGATTTTCAATCGACGTGGCGATTCGCAACGATGCGAACGAAGTGGTTCTGGCGCAGGAAGATTTCATAACGTTCGAGTTCGCGTCGAGGAACCTGATTAACGATGTGTTTACGAACATCACGCTCAACCTGACGGGCGCTCCGGCGGGAAATTACGCCATGGAATTCACGGTGCACGATCTCGGCTCCGACAAATCCGCTGCAGTCAAGGACGAGATTCGGATTCAGTGAGCCGGCGTCCCGACAGGATCGGGAAGTCGAAGTCTCAGCGCGCCGGCAAGGACACGTCGAAGTTGACGCCGGAAGCGCCTTCCGGGCCGCGCTCGACGTTGCGCGCCGCGATCGTGCCGCCGTGGAACTGCGCGATCAGCCGGGCGATGTAAAGGCCGAGTCCGAGATGCGGGGTCTCGCCCGCGCTCTCGCGCACCGACACCAGTGAGTCGAAGAGCTGCGCCTGCATGTCTTCCGGCAGCGGGCCGCCGGCATTGAAGACTTCCAGGCGATAAGCCTCCCGCTCGCGTCGAAGGCCGATATGGATCAGGCCACCCGCTGCGCTGAAGTCGACCGCGTTGTCGACGAGCTTGTCGAGCATCTGGCTCAGCAGGTCGGGCACGCCCTCGAGGGGGCAGGGCTCTTCCGGCAGGGCGAGCTCGAAACGCCGCTGCGGGAATGCGCCGCGGTAGCCGCCGACGCTGCCGCCGACGAGCGCCGCCAGATCGAACCGCTCCGGCTCCGCCCCTTCGATGCTCTGTTCGATGCGCGTCGCGGCGCTCATGGCCGCGACGATCCGCGCAAGCCGCTGCGTGCCCTGCATCGCGCGGTCCGCGAGCGGCTTCGCATCGCTCGGCAACGCATGATGCTCGAGGTTCTCGAGCGACGTGCTGACGACTGCCAGCGGCGTGCGCAATTCGTGCGACAGCTTGCTCGCGAGGCTGCGCAGGTATCGCGTGTACTCGTCGAGGCGGCCCAGCATGCCGGTGAAGCTGCGCGACAGGTCGCCGAGCTCGTCCTTCGCGCGCACGCCGGGGATGCTCCGCGTGATGCGTCCGTCCGGACCGATGGCCGACTCGGCGGCATCGCGCAATCGGCGGATGCGCAGCGACAGCCAGGTAGCATAGGCGAGCAGGCCTGCGGCCGCGAGCAGCGTCGCGAGCAAGGTCAGGTTCAACAGACGTGTCAGCGCCGCATTCGTCAGCGTCAGGATGCGATCGCTGCCCTGCTCCAGCACGACGGCGCCGATCACGCGTCCTTCGGCACGAACGGGCTCGGCGGCGGCAATGACCGCGCGTTCGTCGGTGCGATACCACGCAGCTCCCGCATCGCCGGCCAGCGCCGAGGCGATGTGGGCGCCCGCGATGCGACCCGGTGTATCGGTGATCTCGCGCGCATCGGGCGCGCGCGTGTCGAGCAGGGCCAGATAGAGCCTGTCGAGCAAGCCCATCGACGCAGCAGTTGATTGCTCGGCGGCGAAAAGCCGCATCGCGTTCGAGGCGCCTAAAACCCAACCGTCCGCGTCAGTCACGCGCAAGGTGAGGCCGGGCTGCTCGAACTCATCGAGCAGGCCATCGAGCAGCGACAGCGGGTGCACGAGCCGACCGGTCTGCCCGTGAGTCGCGCTCGTTTCGGCATCCACATCAGTAAGCTCGAAACCGATTTGCGCGCCGATCGACGAGAGCGGAACGCGCAATTCGACGTGATAGCCGGTATTCGTTTCCTGCCAGTTTGCGAGCGCGCGCTGCTCGCGCGGCAGGTTGCCGGCCGTTTCATCGCCGCGGACCAGCATTCGCGCAAGGACCGGGCCCGGTGCGGTGGTGAGGAACAGCAGATCGCGGCGCGTGCCGGCCGGTGTCACGAAACTGAAGACGAGGCGGTCGCCGGAGACAGTGTCCTCTCCGGAGGCGTAGACGACGTCCTGGTCCTGCACGTCGAGGTAGAGATAGAGATAACGGTCGTCCACCCCGGCCGCGTAAATCGCGTCGGTTCCAGGATCGATAGGCAGGAGCGCTCGCGGATCGATGTTCCAGTCGTCGACGTAGCCGTCGATGCGCACGCTGGCCGACAATGGATGGGCATAGATGACAGGCGCATCGCCGAGGCCCGGTGTTTCTCGTGCGCGATCGAACAGTGCCGGCCGATTCTGCAGGACGCTCGCGATGGCGCGCGCGCTGCCGAGCAGCGCATCTTCCTGGCCCTGGCGAAGCGCTGATTCCATTTCGCGCACGTACTGGCAGCCGGCCCATGGCAGCACGAGCACCAGGAGGCTGACGAGCAGCAGTTGTATGCGCAGCGGCACGGTTCAGGCGGCGGGCGTCCCGCGATCGATCAGGCGTCGCCCGCGTGCCAGCGATAACCCATGCCGTAGACGGTCTGGATCGCCGCGAAGCCGGGATCGACGGCCTGGAATTTTCGCCGGATGCGCTTGATCTGTGACGTGACGCTGCTGTCGTCGAGGACGACGCTTGCCGCTTCCATGAGCTGCTCGCGGCTCTTCACATGGCCGGGAAAACGCGCCAGCGCGTGCACGAGCCAGAACTCCGTAAGACTCAAGGGCACTTCGCGGTCGCTCCAGCGCGCGCTCAGGCGGTCCACGTCCAGAGACAGCATCCCGCGCTCCAGCCGTTCATGCTCGGCGTCGGGTTCTCGCATGGCCTGCATGCGCCGGAACAGCGCGACGACGCGCGCCACGAGATGAGGCAGGCTGATGTCCTTCGTCAGATAATCGTCGGCGCCCAGACGCAGCCCTGAGACGGCATCGAGCTCGCTGTCACGCGCGGTGAGGAAAATAATCGGCACCTCGGCGGACATCGCGCGCAGCTCGCGGCAAAGCTCGAACCCGCCTTCGACCTCCTCGCCGAGATTGATATCGATGACGACCAGGTCGGGCAGGCGCTCACCGAACACCCGCAGAGCGGACGGCCGGTCAGTGTAGGCATCGACGGCATAGCCGTGCCGCCGGAACGCATCCGCATAGTTCTCCCGAATGGCGGGCTCGTCCTCGACGATGGCGATGCGTTTCTTCATGCGGAGCGGGTGGCGGGATTGACTCCAATCTGCCACATTTGCGGTACGAGGTCACCGATGAGAACGATCCGGGTCAAGGTCAAGCCGAATGCACGGATGCGTGGACTCGAGGCGATGAGCGACGGCACATGGCTTGCTCGAGTCCGGTCCGCACCCATCGATGGCAAGGCCAACGACGAGCTGGTGGCGCTCATCGCCGGGCACTTCGGCCTGCGCAAAAGCCGGGTGTCGATCAAGAGCGGGGCGTCCGGGCGCGTCAAGCTGGTACGGATCGAGGACTGACGCGGCCGATCTTCGGCGGCGGCGGAAGACACCGGAGGTATCGAGATGAACTCTGGAAACGCGCGATCGCCGCGGATCACGAACCTGGCCTGGGGGCACATGGAAGTCGAAGGCGTGGGTCGGGGAAAGGATTTCAAGCTCTGGCCGGGCGGCGGCCGGGAATGGGACTGGCGGGAGACGGACACGCATCATCAGCCCGGCATCCAGCCGGCGGATGTCGAGGAGCTGCTCGTCAACGGCAGCCGGACCATCGTGCTGAGCCGGGGCATGCAGCAAATGCTGCACACGTGCCCGGAGACGCTCGATCTGCTGGAAGAGCAGCGCATCAATGTGCACGTCGAGGAGACGAAAACCGCCGCCGGAATCTACAATGACCTGGCCGCGCAAGGTGAAGCCGTCGGAGGCTTGTTCCACTCGACATGTTGAGACTCGCGATCGTCCTGCTCGGAAGCGGTGCGGCCATGGCGCAGAACCAGCCGCAGAAATTCGACAGCTACGCTTTGGGCAAGGTGGACTTCCCGGTCTCCTGCTCGGAACAGGCGGGGCTCGAATTCAATCGGGCGGTCGCCCTGCTTCACCATATGACCTACCCGCAGGCGCGCTCGGCATTCCAGCATGTGACCGATACTGATCCGCAGTGCGCGATGGCGCACTGGGGCATCGCCATGACGCTCTTCCAGCCGCTGTGGCCGACGAGGCCAGGACCTGCAGAGCTCCACGCCGGCTGGAACGCGGTGCAGAAGGCGAAGGCTCTCGAGCCGCCGACGGAGCGCGAACGCCTGTTCGTGGATTGCGCGGAGGCATTCTTCCGCGAGCCCGATGCGTCCGATTACTGGCAGCGCATCCGCCGTTGGGAACGGGCAATGGAAAGACTCCATATGGCATTCCCGCGGGACCCCGAAGCGACGACGTTCTACGCACTGGCGCATCTGGCCGCTGCGCCGGCCGGCGAAACTGCGCTCGAGAGCTCGCAACGCGCCGCTGATCTCCTGCTCTCGGTTTACGATCGCAACCCGGATCACCCGGGAGCCATGCACTACCTGGTGCATGCCAACGACGCGCCGGGGCGGGAGCGCGAATCGCTGGAAATCATCCGCAAGTACGAAACGGTCGCGCCGCGCAATCCCCACGCGCTGCATATGCCGACCCACATCTACACGCGCCTCGGGGACTGGGATGCCGTGATCCGGGGCAACCTGCGGGCCGCGGAGGCCGCTCTCGAGCACCCGGCGGGAGACCATGAAGAGTTCGTCTGGGACGAGTTTCCGCACGCGATCGAATACCTGATCTATGCATATCTGCAACAGGGCGCCGATGAGGAGGCTGCGGCGCAACTGCGGCGCTTGCAGGAAACGGCCGGATTGCAGCCGACGTTCAAGACGGCCTTCCATCTGGCGTCCACTCGAGCGCGTTACGCGCTGGAACGGCATGCGTGGGACGAAGCGGCGATGGTGGTCCCGCGCGAACCGCCGGATCTCGATTGGGATCGTTTCGCATGGCCCGAGGCGGTGGCCTGGTTTGCCCGCGGGCTCGGAGCGGCGCGCGAGGGCGGAATCGACGAGGCCCGGCGGGCCGAAGATCGCCTGGAAGAGCTCGAATCCGCCGCCGGCCGGACGGGCGAGGAACTGTTCGCCCGGCACATCCGCATGCTGCGTCTGGAGCTGAGCGCGTGGCTCGCCCATCGGGAGGAGGACACGACATCCGGCATCGCGCTGCTACGAGAGGCCGCAGCCCTGGAAGCATCGACGCCCAAGCACGCCGTAACCCCGGCACCCACTCTGCCGGCTTACGAGCTGCTGGGAGATCTGTTTGTCGAGCAGGGTCGCGCGGCCGAAGCGCTTGCGGCCTACCAGCAATCGCTGAAGCGGTACCCGCGGCGGTTCAACAGCCTGCTGGGCGCCGCCCGGGCGGCGCGCTCGTCGGCGCACGTATCCGTCGCCCGCGGTTACTATCGCGAGCTGCTCGAAGTGGCCGCCGGCGGCACGCGACGATCGGCGCTGGAAGAAGCGCGAAGCTTCGTAGCGAAGCATCGTTGATCCGCCCGCGCGCGACATCGAACGGAACGGCCGTCGGCATGCCTGGTCGTATCAAGCGAATCTCGCCCGGGCCGATCGAATGCATCGTGCGGTAATTGCCGGTTTTGTAATCGTCACCGTTGCCGCAGTCTGCGCGGCCGGCATCGGCCCGTCGTTCGCCGGAAACGACGAAGTGGTCTGCGGGAACGCGGAGCTCGTGGCTCCCGGCACGATCTCCACCAAACTAAGCGAAGTGCGTCTTACCGTCTCGCCGGACGGGTCTCGCATGCTCTGGGGGACCATCGGATGGGACGGCGGCGCGGGCGGGCTCGATATCTGGGAGCGGCGACGGAAAGAGGACGGCCGCTGGCTCGAGCCGCTGCCGGTTTCGTTCAACTCGGCCGGCAACGACTTCGATCCCTCGTTCGCGCCGGACGGCAGCGGCGTGTACTTTTTCTCGAACCGCAAAGAAGGGCGGGGCGGCGACGATCTCTACTTCGCTCCGTTCGACCACGCGGCCGGTAAGTATGGCGTTGCACAGAACCTCGGTCCGCCGGTCAACACCCCGCAGAACGAATGGGCGCCGATGGTTTCGCCGGACGGCGAGCGGCTGCTGTTCTCGAGCGACGGTCACCGCGGCCGCGGCATGCAGGATCTCTTTGTCGCCCGGCGGAGCGAAGCCGGATGGGGTGCCGTCGAATCGATCGGCGACGTCAACGGGCCCGCCGACGACTTTGACGGAACGTTTCTGCCGGACGGTGAATCGATCGTGTTTGCCGTGGGAAATGCGCAGGAAGAGCGTTCCGATTTATATGTGAGCGAGCGCCGCAACGGCCGTTATTCCGCACCGAGGCGTCTCGGTCCGGCAGCCAACGCCCCCGAGACCCTCAACTTCGGGCCCTCCATCAGCCCCGCGCATCCGGACGTGCTCTTCTTCAGCTCGCATCGGGAAGGCCTCACGCGCGGCCGGCTCGATATCTATCGCATCGAGCTCTGCGCGAAATGATCGCGCGCCAGCCGGTGGCCGGATGCGCGATCAGATCGGCGTCGCTCGATGACGCAACGGCCGTTTGCGAAATCTACAATCATTACGTTCTGAATTCCGTCATTACGTTCGAGGAGGACCCCGTTTCGCCCGGGGAAATGGCCCGGCGCATCGACAGCGACATCCGGAAGCCCTGGCTGGTGGCGGAGCAGAACGGCAAGCTGGTCGGTTACGCATATGCGATGCCCTGGAAGGAACGCGTGGCCTATCGGTTTTCCGCGGAGAGCACGATCTATATGGCGCATGGGCACGCAGGGCAAGGTCTCGGCACCGAGCTGTATCGGGCGCTCATTGAGGAACTGCGCAATCTCGGCATTCATTGCGTCATCGGCGGCATCGCCTTGCCGAACGCTGTCAGCATCGCGCTGCATGAGCGGCTGGGCTTCGAGAAAGTGGCGCAGTTCAGGGAGGTCGGCTGGAAGCACGGAAAGTGGATCGACGTCGGGTACTGGCAGTTGACGTTCGTCGCTTGACGACATGACGTCGTCGATGTCTGATCGAATCTCTTCCGTGGCGCTGCTCGCGCCTTTGTATCGCTATCGCGATGTCGCCCTTTTGCTGATTCCGCGTTCCCGCCGGCTTGCCTGATAGTCATCGGCATTCATCTCGCGACGAATGGCGCCGGCCGGTACAGTCTGGATCGCGCCATCGAATCGAAGCTCGAAACGATGAATACTCGCCATTCGATGAGGACCTGAATCATGCGTCATGCCTCTCTTGCGCTTTGCCTCGTTGCTGCGTGCGCGACGGCCGGCGATAGTACGTCGTACGCTGCCGAACCGGTGAACGGGGGTCTTTTCGACGAAACGGTTGCCGCACATATCGAAGCCATCGAGAGCCGCGATCTCGACGCGCTCCTGGCGACGATCACCGGCGGAGACCGGCTGACGCTGATCTTCCCCGATGCGACCACCACGCATACCCGCCGCGAATACGTCGACTTCCATCGCGAGTGGTTCGCCGATGAGGGCTGGACGATGGAATTCGAACCGGTGTCGAGCCTTGTCCACGGCGATCTCGGCATCGCGCTCGTGAGGACCACTTATACCGATGCCACCGGCTCGCGCGGGACGGTCCTGGCGCTCACGTTCCATCGAGAAAATGCCGGCTGGCGCCTCGTGTTCGACCAGAATACCCGCATCCCCGCCGAATAACCCCGCCACAATTCGCCATTTTTGGCCCTCGGCGCGCCCTGATTGACCGGCGCCGCCGCCGGGTTTCTCCCGCTCAATCGACTTCGGTCCAGTGAGCAGCGGGAGAACATCATGGCAGTGGCCGACAACCGGCATCCGCCGAGGCGGATACCCTGGCTCCTCGAACCACATCCGGTGGCGCGCGGCCCCGACATGGCGCAGCGGGTGGCGCGCGCCCGCCTCACGTTACTCAAGCGACGGGAATCCCGCTGGCCCTGGCTGCCGCTCTGCCTGCTGCTGGCAACGGCGCTCACAGCGGGCGGTCACGCGCCGCGTGCTCTGGCAGACGCCGCCGGAGCGCGCGGCGCCGTGCCCGATTTCGATCGCGTCGGCGCGGGCAGCCTCTATCTGAATGGCGCCGAAGCGCCGCGGCTCGCCACCGATGTCCGGATCACGGTCAGCGGCCTGGTGTCGCGGGTTTCCGTCCGCCAGTCGTTCGAAAATCCCGGCGCGGAGTGGGCGGAGGGCGTCTACGTTTTTCCGTTGCCTGACCGCGCGGCGGTCGACCGCCTGCGCATGCAGGTCGGGGAACGGACCATCGAAGGAGAGATCCGCGAGCGGGAGGCGGCGAAGAAAATCTACGCGCAGGCGCGTGAATCGGGACAACGTGCGAGCCTGGTCGAGCAGGAACGCCCGAACCTGTTCACGACGTCGGTGGCGAATATCGGCCCCGGCGAATCGATCACGGTCGAGATCGGCTATCTGGAAACGCTCGAATACGATGCCGGGCGCTTCAGCCTGCGCTTTCCGATGACGATCACGCCGCGCTACGTGCCGGGCGAACACGGGCCCGCCGCCGAGCCGCGCTTCGTTTCGGCTGTCGATATGCGATTTGGCGATCGCTCGACCGACGCGGCGCGCATGCCGCCGCAATTCGTGGCCGGAGACTTCCCCGGCAACGAGCGCCGGGTCAGCCTGGTCGTCGAGATCGATGCGGGCTTTCCGCTCGACGGCATCGAAAGCCGTTACCACCCGGTGAGCGTCGACGACCTCGGCGATCGCTATTCCATCGAGCTCGCCGCTGAAAATCCGCCGGCCGACCGGGATTTCGAGCTCGTCTGGCGGCCGATCATCGATCAGGAGCCGGGATCGGCGGTCTTCACGGAGACGATCGGCGGCGAGCGGTATGCGCTGCTGTTGCTCATGCCGCCCGCGCTGGAGGCGCCGCGGATCGTGCAACCGCGTGAAATGATTTTCGTCATCGACACCTCGGGCTCGATGGCCGGCGACTCGATCGAGCAGGCCAAAGCCGCGCTCGAAATGGCGCTCGTCCGGCTGCAGCCCGGCGATCGCTTCAACGTCGTTCAGTTCAACTCCTGGACGGAAAGCCTGTTTCTCGAGCCGCAGCCGGTGACCGAGCAATCTTGCGCCAATGCGCTTGGTTACGTGCGCGCGCTGGAGGCAGACGGCGGCACGGAAATGCTGCCGGCGCTGGAGCTTGCGCTCGAAGGAGCCGCACCGCCCGGTCATCTGCGCCAGATCGTCTTCATCACCGACGGCAGCGTCGGCAACGAGGAAGAGCTGTTCTCGCTCATTCATGCGCGTCTCGGCGACGCCCGGCTGTTCACCGTCGGTATCGGCTCGGCGCCGAACGGCTGGTTCATGCGCAAGGCCGCCCGGTTCGGGCGCGGCACGTTCACGCTCATCGGCAGCCAGGCCGAGGTCGGCACGGAAATGGGCGCGCTGTTCGTCAAGCTCGAAAGCCCGGTGCTGACGGATCTGGCAATAGACTGGCCCGGCAAGGCCGCGCCGGAAGTCTGGCCTGCGCGTGCCCGCGATGTCTACGCCGGCGAGCCGCTCGTCATGACCGCGCGCCTCACGCAACCGGAGGGCATGATCTCGCTGAGCGGCAAGGCGCTCGGCGGTCAGTGGCTGCGGCAGCACGAGTTGAAGGCCGGGCCTGAGCATCCGGGCATCGCAGCGTTGTGGGCGCGCGGCCGCATCGAATCGCTAATGGACCAGCGTATCGCCGGCGCGGATCAGGATGCGATACGCGCGCAGGTCGTCGAAACCGCGTTGCGCCACGGGCTCGTCAGTCGCTACACGAGCCTCGTCGCGGTCGATCGCACGCCGGCGCGGCCGGCCGGCCTCGGCCTGTCGCGCAAGCCCGTGCCGAGCCTTCTGCCGCACGGCGTGGATGCGTCGATGCTGGCGGGTTATCCGCGGACGGCGACGCCGGCGACGCTGCATTTTCTTGTCGGTGCGATTTGTCTCCTTCTCGCCCTGTCGGTTGCAGGCATACGGCGTGCTACAGCCGGCCTGTTTTAAACCGACAGCCATGAAATGGTTCCTCGCGATGCTTCTTGGCGTCGGCATCGTGCAGTTCGGTGCCGGCGCGTACATCCACGCGAAGGCGTGGCTCGCACAGGAGCTGCTCGTTGCGGCCTGGGAGAAGAGCCTGGCCGGCCAGCAGCACGTGAAGCCCTGGCCGTGGGCCGATACCTGGCCCGTCGCGCGGCTGCGCATGCCGGAACGCGGCGTCGACCTGATTGTGCTTTCGGGGATCACGGGGCGAACGCTCGCTTTCGGCCCCGGTCACATGCAGGGCAGCGCGCTCCCGGGGCAGCGCGGCAATAGTGTCCTGGGCGGGCATCGCGACACGCACTTCGAATTCCTGCGGGATGTCGTCGTCAACGATCGCTTCAGCGTCGAGACGGCCGGCGGCGAGAGCGGCTGGTACCAGGTTGTCGATGCGGGCGCAGAGGACTCGCGCGCGAGCAGTATCCGGCTCGATACCGATGCGGCAATGCTGACGCTCGTGACCTGCTTTCCCTTCGATGCGGTCGATCCGGGCGGGCCGATGCGTTACGTGGTGACGGCGCAAAAAATCGAAGGCTACAAGGCCCGGCGGAAGCCGAGAAAGACGCTGTTCTCGAGCACCGTGTCGTCCGTCAGACCGTTGACCTTGAAATAGCGGTAGCCGGCCAGCCCGGTCACCGAGTCGGTCAACGGCAGCTCGAGGTGCCCGCTCACGTCGTACATTCGATCGCCCGTGCCGAACGTAAGGATGTCCGGCGCGTACCAGCCTCGCGCGACGAGGTCGACGTTGCTGCGCCTTAGCAGCTCGAAGCGCATCTCACCGCCCACGGCAATCGCAAAGATGTCCTCGTCCGCATCGCCGAGCAATGAGGCGTACGCCTTGGGTCCGAGGCTGACGTCGAAGCGGTTGTAGCGCAGGCGCGTCGCTTCGACGAGGAACGCCGCGCTGCCGACGATGTCGCGCTGCTCGTTGAGGAAACCGCCGATTCGCAATTCGCTGTTCTCGACGTCGAAAGCATTGCCGGCAGCGCTGTAAGTGAGCTGCACGGATTCGTCCGTGAGCATGATTTCGCCTTCGGCGGGGTTCGTGTCCTCCTGCGCCTGCGCCTCTCCCGCGGCGATGCATGACACCAGCAAGGCGTAAACGATGAGAAATGCGGAACGCATAAAGAATCCTCCATGATTCGGAACGCGCAGCCCTTGCGCTGGCGACGAACGAGCACAAACTCGATGCAAAATATGCGCATGCAACTAGCATGCCAGCGGAATTCAGGAGTGGAGGCAGGAATTCAGAACGTAGCTTTCGTCTGGAACAGGAGCTGCACGTTGCTGATGTCGTCCTCGCCGTCGAGCGGAAACGCGAGGTCGACGTGGATCACGTTGCCCGACCCCGAGCGCGTACTGCCCAGCCGCATGCCGATACCGACGTCCTTGAGCACGCCGAGATTATCGGTGCCGACGGCATTTTCGCCCCAGGTGCGGCCCACGTCGACGAATGCCGCGAAGCCGAGGCGAAACAGTCGCCACGGATAATAGTCGGTGAATAATCGCTGCTCGACGGTGGCCAGCATTCGTCGGTTGCCGCTCTGATAGCGCAATGGATAACCGCGCAGGCCGCTGTCGCCGCCGAGCAGAAGCTGCGTTTCCCGGTCGAGATCCTCCGCCACGTCGGCCTGCAGCGTGTAGAACGTCACATTGTGTTCGTCCTGGCGGCGGTAGTGCCGCACCCTGCCGCTGAAGAGCGCGTCGGCAACGCTGCCGTCCTCGTACCGTCCCGATAAAGTGCCGTCCAGCAACCATAAGCGATCAAGGCTCGGCTCGAAACCGTATTGCGCCGACGTGTTGAACAACATCGCGTTTCGGTCCGAGCCGAAGGCCTCGCCGGCGAACCCGAGCTCCATGCTGAACCCGGTGCCGAGAAAGAAATCCTCCGTGCGTCCGATCTGGTCGAGGTTCATCGTTTCCTCGAACTTGTCCTCCAGCACCTGAAAGCCGATGAACGGATAGATGAGCTTGCGGTCTTCCGGCAACACGGTCGCCGGCGTGTCGCTGGGCGCGAACGAGAATTCGTCGATCTCGCGTCCCATGCCGAATGTCCAACGGTGCACCCATCCGTCCTTCAGCCCCTCCGACAGACCGAAAAAAACCCTCGTAAGCTCGAGCTCGTGGCGGAATTCCTCGACTACGTCGCCGCGGTCGTAGAGGGGATCGATGCGATTTTCATCGAGCCATGAAAATCCGCCGGAGTTGCGCGCATCCATGGCATAAAACGGCCGCTCGACGTCGAGCCCGAGAGCCTCGCCGTCGCTGCTCTCGGTGATGATGAAGCCGAGCTGGACCCAGCTTCCGGCGACATGGGGATCGGAGTAGAGAAATGAAGTCGAGCTCCTGTCGACTTCCACGTTTCGGACCGCGCCGATCGAAATGCCGGTGCCCAGCACGTTGGCCTCCTCGAATCCGATGCGACTTTCGTTCTCGCCGCCTTCGCGCGTGAAGCCGATGTCCGGAGTGAGCGTCCACACGTCGCGGGTGACGACGGCGATATCGACCACGCTGCCCTCGTAACGGACCGGACAGATGCGCGCGTCGTAGATATAGCCGTTCGCGCGCAATATGCGTTCGGATTCCATGAGCAAGCGCTTCGAGTACACGTCACCGCTCTCGAACAGCAATTGCGCCAGTATCACGGACGGCCGGGTCGGGACGTGCAGCCGATTGGCCAGCCGGTAGAAGCCGCTGTTTTCCCGCGGATCTCTGAGGTCGAAGATGTTGCGGTTGTCGATCAGGATCTCGCCGATGATCGCATCCTCGGCGATCTCGACATCGGCGAGGGCGTCGCACCGGTGCGGGGCGAATTCCGGCTCCTCATCGGCGGCGCCGGCAATGCCGGGCAGTCCGGTGAGCGCGCACAGCAGAACGGCAAACAGCCGGGCGGGCCGCGGTCGCGACGACCGGGCAGGCGTGAACTGCGCCGCAAGCGTCCGGCTCATTCGGATCGATGCGTCAGCGGCCTGCCCGCCTCGCGAGCGCCAGCAACCCCGCGACGCTCATCGCGTCGGTAATGCGTCCGTCCATGGCCATGTCGACGGCTTCATCCAGCGGCAGCTCCATGATCTCGATGTCCTCCGTTTCCTCGAGCGCCTGTCGGCCGTAGCTCAGTCCCTCCGCAAGATACACGAAGCCTTCCTCGTCGGTGATCGAATTTGACGTATGCAGGCGGAGAATTTGAGTCCAGTTCGCCGCTCGCAGGCCTGTCTCTTCCTCGAGCTCGCGCCGCGCGGAGGCGAGTGGATCCGCGCCGAGCGGCGCGCCGCCCATCGGTATCTCCCACGAATACTCGCTCAGCGTATATCGGTACTGGCCTACGAGCCTCGTATTGGCGTCGTCGTCCAGCGGTATGACGCCGACGGCCTTGTTCCTGAAGCAGATCTTGCCGTAGGCGTTGCGACCGCCGCCGGGATTGATGACTTCGTCGACATGCACCTCGAACCATGGGTTGTCGAACACCATCCGCGTGCCGAGCAGTGTCCAGGGAGAGCGTTTGTCGGACATGCACACTCCTTCAGACGTTCGAGCGCACGAAACCCTGTCGCGCGTCGATGCGCCGGTACAGCCAGTGCATGCTCAGGCCGCGCGCCGCCATGAACAGCAGGAAGGCGAGCCAGAGCCCGTGGTTGCCGAGAAAACGTAGCATGTACCACGCCGGGACGTATACCGCGAAGGCCGAGAAGAGCATGGTGTTTCGCATTTCCCGCGCGCGGGTCGCGCCGACATAGATGCCGTCGTAGAGATAGCTCCACACCGAGACGGCGGGCAGCACGATCAGCCACGGCAGATGCGCATATGCGATCTGTCGCACATCGGGCAAGTCGGTCATGGCGTCGATGATGACCTGTCCGGCCAGGGCGTAAACCGCGCAGAACGCGACTGCCACGATGAGCGACCACTGCAGGGAAATCCGTACGGCACGGTCGAAGCCGGTCCGGCTGCGCTCGCCGATGGCGCGGCCCGCCAGCGCTTCGGCCGCGTGCGCGAAGCCGTCCAGTGCATAGGACATGAAGTACTGGAAGTTCAGCAGCACCGCGTTCGCCGCCAGCACGACGGTGCCGAGCCGCGCGCCCTGGGCAGTCAGGAAGCCGAAGGCGAACATCAGCGCGATGGTCCGCACGAACAGGTTTGAATTGAGGGCGAAAAGGCGCTTGAGGCGCACTCCGTCGAGAATGCGGCTGCGTTGCCACTGCCCGGGCCACCGGCGCAGCTCGCGGCGAACGAACCATAATCCGCACGCCAGTCCGGTACATTCCGCGATAAGCGTGGCGGTGGCCACGCCCTCGACCCTCATGCCGAGCCCGACGACGAAGAGCAGATCCAGCGCGATGTTGGTCAGGTTGATGGCAAGCATGATGACAAGCGGTCCGCGTGCGTTCTGCATGCCGATGAACCAGCCGATGAGGGCGTAGTTCGCGAGCGCTGCCGGTGCGCTCCAGATGCGGATCGCATAGTAGATTGCCGCCTGCGTCTCGACTGCCTCGCCGGGATCGATGAGCCGCCACGCCGCCATCGCGAGCGGTTTCTGCGCGGCGAGCAACACGATCGCGATGCCGAGCGCGCTCAGGATCGCCTGCGCCAGCGTGTTGCGCATTTCTGCGGCATCGCCTGTTCCATAAGCCTGCGCCGCGACGCCGGTCGTGCCCATGCGCAGGAAATTGAAGCCGAGGAACAGGAAGCTGAACACCGTAGCGCCGACGGCGACGCCGCCGAGATAGTACGGTTCGTCGAGATGGCCCATGACGGCCGTGTCGACGATGCCGAGCAATGGCACCGAGATATTGGAAACGATCAGCGGGGCGGCGATGCGCCAGACGTCGTGATGGGTAGGGGAGAGCTGCATTTGCCGAGGGCCTTGGATCAATTCAACGTGACGATCACCGATACCCGGAATAGCCCGGGCCTTCTCGAAAACGCTGTGAATCCGTCCAGGGACGCTCCGGGTGCGACATCCATGTCGCACACGGTATCGAGAAGGCCCGGGCTATTCCGGCTCCACCGCCAACCTCAGCCCGTTTTCGGAGTCGCTGCCAGTACGGTCAACGCAGCATCGCGCGCGCGGCCGCCAGCACGTCCGCATCGCCCGGCAGCACGAGATTGGCGGCGGCGGCGAGCGGGATATAGCTGTCCTCGCCCGTCACGCGGCGTTTCGCAATGCCCGGCCGCGCGTGCTCGTCGATGGCCGTGAAGATCTCCTCGGCGATGCCGCCGGTGCGCCGGCCCTCGTCGAGCACGAGCACTTTGCCGGTCTCGTCAGCGTGGTGGGCAATGAGCGCTGTGTTCAACGGCTTCAGCCAGCGCAGGTCGAGCACGCGCACGCGGGCGCCGTTCTCCTTTTCGAGAGCCTTCGCCGCGCGTAACGCCATGAGCACGCCGTTGCCGTAGGTGACGATGAGCAGGTCGGCGGCGCTTGGGTGATACACGCGGCCTTCACCGAGCGGCACGGCGCGCTCGGGAGACGGATAGGCGAACAGCCACTCGTTGTCGCGCGGCGCATGCAGATCCTTGGTCATGTAGAGCGCGATCGGCTCGAGGAATGCGACCACGCGTCCGTCGACCTTCGCGAGCGCCGCGCAGGTGCGCAGCATCATCGCAGCGTCGTCGCCGCGCGACGGACAGGCGATGACCAGGCCGGGGATGTCCCTGAGCGCGGTCGTCGAGTTGTCGTTGTGGAAGTGCCCGCCGAAGCCTTTCTGGTAGCCCAGCGACGCTATGCGCATGACCATCGGATTGCGGAACTGGCCGTTCGAGAAAAACTGCAGCGACGCCGCTTCTCCACGGATCTGATCGCAGGCGTTGTGAAAATACGCGAGGTACTGAATCTCCGGGAACGGCAGCAGGCCCATGAGCCCCGCGCCCTGTGCCATGCCGAGAATCGTCGTCTCGTCGAGCAGCGTGTTGAAGACGCGATTGCCTTTGAACGTTTTCGCAAGCCCCGCGGTGACCGTATAGACGCCGCCCTTCTGCGCGACGTCCTCGCCGAACAGGGTCATCTCCGGAAACTTCACGAGCAGATCGACGAGCGCGCGATTGATCTGCAGCGACAGGTGCCGCGGGGGGCCGTTCTCGGGCAGCCCCGCGTTGCCGAAAGCCGCCGCGCGCTCTTCCGCTGGCGCAAGCCGCGTGGCTTCGCGGTTGACCTCGCGCGCACGATAGGGCGCCAGCGGCTCAATGACCTCTTCGGCGCTGACGAGCTTCGGGCGTTCCGCGGCGCGTGCAGCCGAATCGCGGACCTCGACGCGCAAACCTTCGTAACGCGCGAGAATTTCGGCCGCGCTCATGAGCCCGGACTCGAGCACGGATTCGGCGGAGAACAACAACGGGTCGCGCGCTTCGTTGGCCTCGATTGCCGCTTCGCTCAGATAATCGCTTTCAACGTCCGTGCCGGCATGACCGAGCAGGCGCACCATCTTCATGTGCAGGAAAACGGGGCGGCGGTGCAGGCGGCAGTGCTCGACGGCCCCGGCCACGGCGTCGTAACCGCGCGCGAGATCGAGCCCGTCGGCTGAGACGTAGCGCAATCCCCTGCGCTCCCCGAAGCTCGCTTCGATCCAGCCCTGCGGCGTCTTCACGGAAATGCCGATGCCGTTGTCCTCGCAGACGAACAGGATCGGAACCGGGAGGTTCTGGAACGCCGCCCACTGGGCGGCGTTGAATGCCCCGAGCGCTGCACTGTGATTGACGCTGGCGTCGCCGAAGCTGCACACGACGATGCTGTCCGCCGGCACCGGCAGCTCGCGTTTGAGCCGTTTCGCCTGCTCGAGCGCCACGGCCGTGCCGACTGCCTTCGGCAGGTGGCTCGCTATCGTGGAAGTCTGCGGTAGCACCCACAGCGGCACCGAGCCCCAGACCTTGTGGCGTCCGCCCGAAACGGGATCGTCGCGGCTCGCCGCGAGCGACAACGCGGTATCGAAGACCGGATCGACGCCGCCGTGCTGGCGCGCGCGGGCGACCATGAATGCGCCGCTGCGGTAATGCAGGAACGCCGGATCCGTCGCGCGTGTCAGATGGCCGGTCAACGCGTTGCCTTCGTGGCCGGCACTGCCGATGGTGTAGAAGCCTTCGTTGCGGGCGCGCATCTCGCGCGCGACGAGATCGAGATGGCGCGATGCCATCTGCGCCTCGAAAAGCTCGAGCAGCGCGCGTCCGGTCAGCGCATGGCCCGCGCGCAGGGGCGCGGCGGCATCCGGCCGGCGCGGCGCCGGCTCGTCCCATTCCTGGAGAAAGCGAACAAAGTTCGCATCGACGATCGCGGCGCGATTGATGTCGCGCGCGCCGGCCTTGGCGAGCCCTGCTTTGATCGTGGCCATTGCGGCGCTGTGATCAGAAGGCGTTGACGCCCGTCAGTTCCTTGCCGATCACGAGCTGGTGCACGGTCTCCGTGCCCTCGTAGGTGATGACGCTTTCCAGGTTCAGCATATGCCGTATCGGCACGTACTCGGCGCTGATGCCGCTGCCGCCGAGCATGTCGCGCGCATCGCGGGCGACGTCCAGCGCCATGCGCACGTTGTTCCATTTCGCGAGCGACACCTGTGCCGGCCGCATTTCGCCCTCGTCCTTGAGGCGTCCCAGCCGCAGCGAGAGGAGCTGCGCCGTGGTGATTCGCCGTGCCATGTCGGCGAGGCGAAGCTGGATGATCTGGTTGTGCGACAGCGGGCGGTCGAAAAGCACTCGCGTCTCCGTGTATTCGAGCATCTGCCGGAGACAGGCGATGGCGGCCCCGATCGCACCCCAGGTGATTCCGTAACGCGCCTGCGTGAGGCAGCCGAGCGGCGCGGCCAGCCCTTCGGCTTTCGGCAGGCGATTCGCCTCGGGTACGCGAACGCTCTCGAAGAAGAGCTCGGAGGTCACAGAGGCGCGCAGCGAGAACTTGCGCTCGATGTCGCGTGCCGTATATCCGCGCATGCCTTTCTCGACCAGGAAGCCGCGTACGCCGTCCGCGGTCTTCGCCCACACGACCGCGACATCGGCGAGCGTGCCGTTGGTGATCCACATCTTCGCGCCGTTGATGACCCAGTCGCCGCCCTCTTTTTTCGCCACGGTCTTCATGTTCGCCGGATCGGAGCCGCCGTGCGGCTCGGTGAGGCCGAAGCAACCGATCGCTTCGCCTTTCGCGAGCGCCGGCAGCCAGCGCTGCTTCTGTTGCTCGGAGCCGTACGTGTAGATCGGCCACATGACCAGGCTCGACTGCACGGAGACGAAGCTGCGCAGGCCGCTGTCGCCGCGCTCGAGCTCCTGGCAGATGAGCCCGTAGCTCACGGAGTTCATGCCCGCGCAGCCGTATCCCTCGAGCGAGCTGCCGAGCAGGCCGAGCGCGGCCACTTCGGGTACAAGCTCCTTCGGGAAGCGATGCTTCTCGAAGGCTTCGGTGATGATCGGCAGGACTTTCTCGTCGACGAAGCGGGCGACGGAATCCTGCACGAGCTGCTCTTCCTCGCTGAGCGCGCCGCGGACATCGTAAAGATCGAAGGGGTCAAGGGAAGCCAAGCAAACCTCGGGAATCGCCGGAAAAGGGCGGCATCATAACGTAACGGCAGGCGGCGCGAAGCCGGCGGCGTCAGTACGAAATGCCCAGCCGGCGGTACAGCGCCGACAGCAGCCAGGCCGGGCCGATCATCAGGAATTGGATGTCCTTGAAAAAGGACGGGCGTTTGCCCTCGATCGCATGGCCGATGAACTGGCCGACCCACGCCGCCGCAAAAATCGCGGCCGAAATCAGCCAGAGCGGCGGCTCGAGGCTGTCGAGCCATATGACGATCAGCACGATCGCGGCCAGCACCGGCACCATGCCGATCGCGAGGCTCGTCGACAGGACGAAATAGTAGACGACCGCCGCCATCAGGAAGGCCGTGGCCCAGTTGAGCGCAGGGGAGATGTCCTCGAATGCCTGCGGAACCGGGATCGACCACAGCAGGCCGACCAGGCTCAGGACGATCAGCGGTACGCAGACCCAGTGCAGGAGCTTGTTGGTGGCGTTGCGGTGGCTTTCGCCGTACTCGTCCAGCCACTGCTCGGCGGTACGCATCTTTCGACGCTACGCCCGGCCGCGCGGCGATGCAAGCGGGGGATTGAGCGCTGTGGATCGTGCGTGCTACCGTCCGCGCTGAGGTTGTTCACGCCAGGGAGACTACTGCATGCGCATCGAAATACGGACCGGCCATATCGCCGGCTTGCTGGCAGGGATGCTGCTCGTTGCAGCCTGCCAGACCTTCGATCCTTACACGCGCGAGCAAAAGACGAGCCAGACCACGAAGGGCGCGGCCATCGGCGCCGGCATCGGGGCCGTTGCCGGCCTGATCACGGGCGACGACGCCGTCGACCGGCGGCAGAGGGCGCTGATCGGCGCGGGCCTGGGCGCCCTGACGGGCGCCGCGGTCGGCAACTACATGGATCGCCAGGAAGCGAAGCTGCGCAGTCAACTCGAGGGCACGGGTGTGAGCGTGCACCGTGAGGGCGATAACATCACGCTGCTCATGCCAGGCAACGTCACGTTCCGGACGGCGAGCGCCGCGCTCAACCAGGACTTCTTCGAGGTTTTGAACTCGGTCGGCGTGGTGCTCGAGGAATACGAGAAAACGGTCGTCGAAGTGGCCGGCCACACGGACAGCCGGGGCAGCGACGACTACAACCAGCAGTTGTCGGAGGAACGCGCCTCGACGGTGGCCGAGTATCTCCGCGCACAAGGCTTGATGCCGCAGCGCATCATCACGGTGGGCCAGGGTGAGCGCAACCCGATCGCATCGAACGACACGGACGAAGGCAGGCAACAGAATCGCCGCGTCGAACTGACGATGGTGCCGCTAACGGCTTGACGACGCTCGCGCTCGCTGCGCGTTATGTCAAATTCGAAACGCGCCTGGTCCGGGCGCGTTTTTTTTGTCACTTTTTTGTCAAGGTGTAATAGACTTACCGGCCTGCGTCTTCAAAAGAAGAACCCGCCTTTTCCAGCGAAAGAATACCAACGATAGACCAGACAGAGCAGTGATCGAACGATCCCGGGCCTCATGGATTGCCACTTCAGGCTGTCCGCACGTGATTGCGGCGCTCGGGCGTGTGCATTTTGTCCGGGTAACAAGAAACTAAGGAGGGAGATTATGTTAAATCGATTGGGCCTCACTGCAGGCATCGCGGCAATTGTCGTCGTTGCCGGCTGCGCGGCCGAGCAGGCTTCACGGCCGGCAGAACCGGAGGCCGAGGCGGCGTACGCCCGCCCGCGACCCGGACTACGCGCGCCGACGGGAATTCAACAGTCGGCGCTCGCCAAGCTCGGTAATGCGAGTGAGAAAAAGATGATCCGGCTCGAGGCGGAGCCATCGAGCATCGATCTTGCCGACATTCCCAGGACCCCGCGCACGCAGGCCGACGACGACCTGCCGGTCCGCGGCGGCGACCGCATCGAATCGAAGTTCACCGATGCCGAGGTGGAGGCCGCCCAGGAGACCGCCGCCAACCAGCCTGTCAGCCCGGGCATCCAGAACATCGACGGCTCGGAGAAGCCGGTCGGGCCGAAGCCGAAGCTGCGCTCGCGATTCGACTCGCTGCATGCGGGCGAATGCTGCACAGGCACGGGCTTCTCGGCCACAGTGCCGCCCGATCCCGATATGGCGGCGGGCCCGGATCACCTGATCGTGGTGGTCAATACGGCCTTCGAGGTCTATGACTGGGACGGCAACTCGCTGACCGGGCCGATCCAGTTCGCGACCTTCTTCGATCCGACGCGCGGCGGGACCGATCCGGGGGCGGGGACGCCTACGCCCGGCTGCACGGCTTTCTCGTTCCAGTTCGGGGCGCAGCGCTCCGAGGTCTTCGACCCGGACGTGGTCTACGACGAAGACAACGATCGATTCGTGATCGGCATCGACGGCGGAGGCGTCAGCTACTGTGTCGCGGCAACCGCCACGAGCGATCCGACGGGGGCATGGAACCGCTATGGGTTTACCACGCCGCCGGGAGAGTTCTTCGACTTTCCGCACATGGGCGTCGGCGCGGATGCCATCTTCGTGGGCTCGAATCAGTTCGCACCCGTGGGAGGAGGAGGATTGGCATTCGCGGGCGGACAGGTCTTCGCGATGGACAAGTTCGCCATGTACGACGGCGATCTGCTGACGGTCGTAACGCGTCGACTCTCCGATCCCGGCTCGCCGAGCGGCGACAAGTTCGACGGCACGCCGCAGCCGATGCAACTGCATGGCCTGCCGTTCCCTCCGAGCGGCAGCGAGCACTACATCATGGGCGAGTTCTTCGACGGCAAATCCCACGCGGTCTACTCGTGGGAGGATCCGTTCGGCGCGAACGACTTCGAGCATGAAGGCGACGTCGATCTCGCGGCCGGCGCCGGCGTGCCCTGCGAGAACTTCAGCTGCTTCCCCGTTCCGTGGACGCAGAAAGGCTCGCCCGAGATCCTCGCCGCCAACGACTATCGGGGTCAGGAGACCGAGTGGCGCGACGGCCTGCTGTGGACGACACAGACCGTGTCCTGCAATCCGGACAAGGGCGTACGTGATTGCGTTCGCTGGGCGCAGATCGATCCCACCGAGGTCCAGCCCGGCACACTCAATATGGACGGCAGTCTCACCTCGACCACCGACGGTGTCATTCAGGCGGGCGTGTTCGGAAGCAGCAATTACTTTCGAACGTTTCCGTCGATTGCGGTGAACAGCTGCAACGACATGGCGGTCGGCTACTCGCGCGGCAGCGAGAAGGAGTTTCCGTCGGTATTCGTCGCCGGCCGGCGCGCCTCGGACTCGCTCGGCACTATCGGCGGTGAAAGTAAGCTGCACGACGGCGAGGAGCCTTACAGCTCGTTCCAGAACAACGGTGGAGTCGCTCCCCAGCGCTGGGGCGACTATTCGGGCATGACCATCGCGCCCGACGGTACGACGTTCTGGTACGTGGGCGAGTACGCCCGCGAGAATACGCCCAATCAGTTCGCGAACTGGGGCAATTTCGTGGGCTCCTTCGAGATTCAGGGCTGCAACTGAGGCGCAGAAGATAAAGGCGGAGCTTCGGCTCCGCCTTTCCCTCCCGCTGCAACGGGTATGCGCCTGCCGCTGCTCGCCCTGATGCTCGGCTGCGGAGCCGATGCAGGCGCTTCGGTCCTTCTGGAGATCGACGGCGCCTGCCGCGGTGCATTTCAAGCCATGGAGCACCCGCGCGACGCGGGGGTGGCCGTGACCCTCACGAATGGCTGGATCGCCCGCGACGTATTCGAAAGCTGGGGCGTGCGGGACGCGAAGCTGCTCGAGCCCGGCTCGCACAGCCTCGGCCCGGAGTCCTGTCAGGGCCTGCGATTGACCATCAGTCAGGTGCTCGGCGAAGGGCTGCGGCAAAGCGCGCGCTCCTGGACCTTGCTCGATGCCTGCCCGGCAGCCTGGAGCATCGAGACCGGGAACGATGATACGAACAGACTGCGGCTCGAGAGCCTTACCCTGAAAGTCGGGCAGGTCGCAGTGGTTCGCTGATTCGCGCACAAGGCCGGTTCCAACCGGCCATCTGCCACTTCAGTCCAGCGCGCCGCGCAGCTTCGTGATCGCGTTGCTTTCGATCTGCCGGATGCGCTCGGCGGAAACACCGTAGCGTCCCGCAAGGTCGTGCAGCGTCGACTTGTCTTCGGTCAGCCAGCGCGACTGCACGATGTCGCGGCTGCGCTCGTCGAGCGTGTCCAGCGCGGCGGCCAGCCGGTTGGAGGAATCCTCCTCCCAGTCGTCCGCCTCGAGCGCCGCGGCGGGATCGTCCGCCGGGCTCGGCAGATACGCCGATGGCATGAACGCGCCGTCCTCGTCGTCGGCGCCCGGAGCCGGATCGAACGACAGATCGCGGCTCGCCAGGCGTTTCTCCATTTCCGTGACTTCCTCGGGCTTGACGCCGAGGTCGCTCGCGACCGCGCGGGTCTCGTCGTGGCTGAGCCAGCCGAGATTCTTCTTCGCCTTGCGCAGGTTGAAGAACAGCTTGCGCTGCGCCTTCGTGGTCGCCACCTTGACGACACGCCAGTTGCGCAGGACGTATTCGTGGATCTCGGCGCGGATCCAGTGCACGGCGAAGGACACGAGTCGCACGCCGACTTCCGGGTCGAAGCGCTTGACCGCCTTCATGAGCCCGACGTTGCCTTCCTGGATCAGGTCGCCGATCTGCAGACCGTAGCCGGCATAGCCACGTGCGATGTGCACCACGAAGCGCAGGTGCGCCAGCACGAGCTGTCGGGCGGCGCCCAGGTCGTCGTCCTCGCGATACCGGGTCGCCAGCGCATACTCCTCGTCCCTGTCGAGCATCGGGATGCTGTTGACGGTCTGCATGTAGGCATCGAGGCTGCCGACGGGGCCGGCCAGCACGAGGTCGAATTTGCGCGCGGCTAAAGCGGTGTTCACGTGATCGGCTCTCCTTTTCGGGCGGCAGATTTTAGCACTCCGGTCATTAGAGTGCTAAAGCGGGCGGCGGTTCCGGGCCCCACTGCTGCTATACCGGCTCGATCCGCCGCATGTGCCTCGCCGCGGCGATCCACGAGCCCAGCCAGCCGAGCAGCGCGCCCCCGCCGATGACTGCAAGGACCGTGCCCGGCGACAGGCCGCGCAGGGCAAATGCGCTGCCGTAGAGGCCCGCCAGCCGGCTCGCCGGGCCGCTCAGCATCCACAGCGCCGCGTCGACCAGCAGGGCGGCGAACAGCCCGCCCGCGAGCCCGTACCAGAACCCGCTGTACAGGAACGGCCGGCGGACGAAGCCGTCACTCGCGCCGATGAGCTTGGTGATCTCGATCTCCGCGCGCCGGTTCTGGATGTCGAGGCGAATGGTATTGCCGACGATCACGATCACGCCGAGCGCCAGCATGGCGGCCGCCAGCGCCGCGCCGCGCCGCACGATATCGAGCAGGGCGTCGAGCCGCCGGATCCATTCGGTATCGAGCTGCGCCAGCTCGGTTTCCGGGAGGGCCTGAAGCTCCCTGGCGAGCGCCTCCGCAGCTTCGGGATCCCTCATTACGGGGCGCACGACCAGCGTGACCGGCAGCGGATTCTCGGCCAGGGCGTCCAGCGCCGTGCCGAAGCCCGACAGGCGCTTGAAATCCGCCAGCGCTTCCTCGGGCCCGATCAGCTCGACCTGCGCGATATCGGCGCGTTCGCGGAGCCGGTCGGCCAGCGCCTCGCCTTCCGCCGAGGAGACGTCTCCGCGCAAGTAGACGGACACGTCCGCCGCGCTGTCGAGGCCGCCGGTCAGCATGCGGCCGTTCACGACCAGCAGGTACAGGCTCGCCGGCAAGGCCAGGGCGATGCCGATCACCGCCACCGTCATCAGGCTGGCCACCGGCTGATCGTAAAGGCGGCCGAGCGCGCCGACGAGGTTCTGCGCGTGGCGCACCAGCCAGCTGCGCGCCCGGGCGACGGGCGCGAGACTATGCACGGACGAGCGGCTGGCGCTACGCCGGGCCGGCATAGCCACGGGCCGCGAGCACTGGCTCGAATGCGTCGACCACGCGCCCCTCCCGAAGACTGATGCGGCGCCCGCGCATGCGCTCGATGAGCGCGATGTCGTGGCTGGCGATGAGCACCGTCACGCCGACCTCGTTGAAGCGCCTGAATAGCCGCATGATCTCGAACGACAGCTCCGGGTCGAGGTTGCCGGTCGGCTCGTCCGCGATCAGAAGGGGCGGAGTCGCCACTACGGCGCGGGCGATGCCGACGCGCTGCTGCTCGCCCGTCGAGAGCATCGTGGGCAGCAGCCGCTCCTTGCCGGACAGGCCGACCTGGTCGACTGCCGCGCGGACCCGCCGCCCGGTTTCGCGGTGGCTCACGCCGGCGATGACGAGCGGCAGCGCCACGTTGTCGAATACGCTGCGGTCGGCGAGCAGCTTGTGATCCTGGAACACCATGCCGATACGGCGTCTGAACGCCGGAATGCGCCGCCGCGAAATGCGCGCGGTGGATTCCCCGGCGATGACGACCTGACCGCGCGTCGGGCGCTCGATGAGCGCGATGAGCTTGAGGATCGTGCTCTTGCCAGCGCCGGACGGGCCGGTCAGGAATGCCATTTCTCCGGCCGCGACGTCCAGGCTCAGGTGGTTCAGCGCCTCCCGCCCGCCGGGGTAACGCTTGACGACATTCTGCAGCCGGATCACCGGGCAGGCCCCGCCTGTTTTGAGCCCGGCGCGGCTAGCAGCGCGCCGACGAACTCATGGGCGTCGAAAGCGCCCAGGTCCGCTGCCTGCTCGCCGACGCCGATGAACCGGATCGGCAGTTTCATGCGTTCGGCGAGCGCCAGCAGGATGCCGCCCTTCGCGGTGCCGTCCAGCTTCGTCAGCGTGATGCCGGTGACGCCGATTGCATCGTGAAATTCCCGCGCCTGCGCAAGCGCGTTCTGGCCGGTACCGCCGTCCAGCACGAGCATGGTTTCGTGCGGCGCATCGGGATCCAGCTTCCTGATGACCCGATTCACCTTCCCGAGCTCTTCCATGAGGTTGCTCTGGCTGTGCAGGCGCCCGGCGGTATCGGCGATGAGGACATCGATATCGCGCGCGCGGGCCGCCTGCATGGCGTCGAACACGACCGCGGCCGGATCGGCGCCGGGCTGCTGCGCAATCACCGGTACTCCATTGCGCCGGCCCCAGGCTTCGAGCTGCTCCACGGCGGCTGCGCGGAAGGTATCGCCTGCGGCGAGCATCAGGCGGTGGCCCTGATCCTTGAGCTGCGCGGCCAGCTTTCCGATGGTCGTGGTCTTGCCGGCGCCGTTCACGCCGACCATGAGAATGACGAAAGGCCGTTTCGACGTGTCGATCGCGAGCGGTTGCGCGCACGGCGCGAGAATCTCCACCATGCTTGCGTGCAACGCGCGGATCAGCGCGTCGACGTCGGCAAGCTCCTTGCGCGCCACTTTTCGATTGAGTCCGCCGATGATGCGCTCCGTGGCCTCGACGCCCACGTCGGCAGTCAGGAGGCGCGTTTCAAGCTCGTCGATGAGCTCGGCGTCGATGCGGCGTCCCGGCACCAGGTTGGCCAGGTCGTAAGTAAGCCAGGAATCGCCCCGGTTCAACCGCGCGCGCAGGCGCTTGACGAACCCTGGGCGGCCCTCGTCCTGACGGGCTTTGGTCTGGGAGCTGAACATGGTCATCTGCAGAGGGATGGAAGCGCGATTGTATCGCGTTCCCGGCGAAACGCCGCCGCGGCCCAACGTCGCGATGACGCTGGCGGAGGGGATTCCCGTACCCCTTCTCACCAAGCGAGTATCGGGGAGCGACTGAGAAGGGGTACGGGAATCCCCTCGTGCGAAAAGCCGCCGGCCGGTTGAAACCGGCCCTACTGGATGACTGCCGGGTTGCTGATGAGGATCACCTGACCGTCGCCCGGAAGGCCGGCGAGCGCATTGCCGGCCGCGAACACGACCATCTGCGTCTGCATTTCCGTCGTCGCCGCCACGCTGGCGGTCGGGTCGAGCAGCGAGCCGTGGCCTCCTTCGGTGAAGCGTACGATGCCGTGCGTCACGAGGTTCGGCCCGGGCGTGTTGATCGTGGGAAGCGCCATTTCGGCGGCCAGACGCTCGGTAGCGGAGTTCGGGACGACGGTATCGCCGAGCACCTCGATCATGTGAATTGGATGCATCGCTGCCGCCGACACCGCGAAATTGATCGGATCGCCCGAGTCGATCACGGTCTGCGCGTCGCGGAAGAACTGGTTGAACAGAGTGGTGTCCGGCACGAGTCCGGCAGCCTGAAGCCCGGCGGAAATGCGCGGCCCGAACGTCTGTGATTCCCGCACCAGCACGGATATCGTGCCGCCGCCGTTCGCGAGGGTGGCGGTGCGCGCGTCGGCATTGACGCCGAGGAACGTCGTGCCGACGATTGCCCCGAGCGACTGGCCGACGAAATGGATCCGGTCGCCGTCCAGATCCGACACCTGATCGCCATCGAGGTCGACGGCGGGCACCGATCGCGTCAATACGATCAGGTCGGCTGCCGACTGGCGCAGGTTGTCGCGCGTCGTCGGCAGGCTCGTCAGGTTGATGTAATGCGTCCCCGAGGAATCGATCATGCCGTCCGGGCCCTGCGAGCCGTCGGCGTTGTTGACGAGGTCGAGATCGAAGGTGCGCTCGATGCCCGCCTGGAACAGCGGGTTCATCGGATCCGTAAGTCCGTGCAGGGGCTGGTCGATCGAGACGACCGCCCAGCCGGAGTCGGCGAAAGCATCGGCGATGGCGAACATGTCCGTCCGATTGCGCGTGATGCCGTGCTGGAAGACGATCACCGGCCAGCCTTCGGCCGGCTGCGTCCCGCCGCCCATCACGTACGTCGAGTTCGGACCGGGCAGCGTCAACAGGGCCGGCACGCTCAGCGTCTCGGTGGCGAGCGGCAACGGGTTGAAGCGCGTCAGGAAATTGCTCGACGCATCGAGCGGCGAGGGGCCGCCGAGCCAGAAGCCGGTGAGCGGCTCGGTTCGGCTCAGATAGTAGGGCACGTCGACGGTGCCCGCGTAGACGTCGGCGCTGCCGGACAACAGCGGGTTGATCTGGCTCGTATTGAGGCCGGTGAACTGGAAGCCGGCGGCCTGCGCGCTCGTCGTGGCGTCCACCGCCAGCATGACGTCGGTGATGGACTGGGTCGAGAAGCTGAAGCTCGAGACGATGGACGACGGGTCGATTCCGACAGCCGATGCGATCGCGAAGTGCGCGCCGGTGAGCTGCTTGATCGCATCGAGCGTCGGGTCGGGCAGCGTTTCGCCGGCCGCGAGCGCGTCCTTGATCGCCTGAAAGATCTCGTCGGGCTCGGCTGCCGCGCCGTCGCTGCCGAGGATGCCGTTCGTGAGGACGACGAGATAGCCGCTCTTCTCGTTGAGGGGACGGAGCGGCGTGATCTCGACGATGCTGCCGCTCGAATCGATGTCCGGTGCGATGCCGATCGAATAGTCCGTGCCCGGCACGAGCGCGGCGACGAATCCGACGGTCGCCTTGGTCGCCGGATCGACCTGCACTTCGAACACGTGCACGGTCTGACCGCCGAGCAACGAGGCCGGGTCGAGCATTTCGCTGAAGCGAGCCCGGATCACGGCGGTCGTGGAATAGCCGTCGAGCGTGTTGAGCGCCGCCGCGTTCGGCGTGAATGCGGTGACGGGAAGATTCAGCGTGCCGTCGGTGCTGCCGTTGAAGAACAGGTCGTTCGGAAACGGCACGATGCCGCCCTGCGGCACGAACAGCGCGCGAAACGCCGTGGGCGCCGGCGACGGGGCGGGCTGCGGGTCCGGTTGCTCGGCCGGATTGTCCGCACCCGAGAGACAGCCGCCGAGCAGGAGCGCGGTGGCTGCGATGGCCATTGCATTTCTGATCATGGGTATCGTGCCCCCTGGGCGACCAGCGCGTTTTTATTCGAAAAATGACGGCACTTCCTCGTGCCGGCGGAACCTCTGAGCGGCGCGCTGCCGCTAAGACTAAACTGCCCCTTCGGTAAACTGCAAGGAGCGCCGGGCTGAAGACCCGAGGCCCTTCCGGCCGGTTTCGCGTCATCGCCGGGCGCTGGCGCGGCCGGCGTTTTCCCGTGCCGCAGCTCGAGGGTCTGCGGCCGACGCCCGACCGCGTCCGGGAAACCGTTTTCAACTGGCTCCAGCCCGTCACCGACGGTGCGCGCGTGCTCGATCTGTTCGCGGGCACGGGAGCGCTGGGCATCGAAGCCTTGTCGCGCGGCGCGAGCCGCGTCGTGTTCGTCGAGGGAAATGCGGAGGCGGCCGCGCGCTTGCGCACGCTGCTGTCTGGTCTCGGCGCTGCGGATGCGGAGGTCGTGCACGCAGATGCGATGGCGTTCCTCGGCGGACGCCCGCAGACATTCGACATCGTCCTGCTCGACCCGCCGTTCACCGAAGGCTTCCCGGGCCGATTGTGTACACTGCTCGAAACCGGCGGATGGCTGGCCCCGCGCGCGCGGATATTTCTCGAGCACGCGCGCCGGTCGGAGTTGCCGCCGCTGCCCGCGGGCTGGACGCTGCATCGCAGCCGTCGCGCGGGCCAGGTCGCTTTTCATCTGGCGCTTCGTTCGGCGCCGACGGAGCCAGCAAGGATATGAAGATCGGCGCAATGTATCCCGGCACGTTCGATCCGGTGACCAACGGCCATTACGATCTCGTCCGGCGGGCATGCCGCATATTCGACCGCGTCGTCATTGCGATCGCAGCCAATCCCGGCAAGGCGCCGATGTTCTCGCTCGACGAGCGCGTCGCGCTGGCGAAGGCCGTGCTCGGCAAGCTGGATCGCGTCGAGGTGCACGGCTACGAGGGCCTCACGGTCGAGTTCGCCCGCACGCATGGTCTCGACGTCATGTTGCGCGGCCTGCGCGCCGTTTCCGACTTCGAGTACGAGTTCCAGCTCGCGACGATGAGCCGGCAGCTGAACGAGCAAGTCGAGACGGTGTTCCTGACGCCGACCGAGGAGTACGCCTACATCTCCTCCGGGCTCGTGCGCGAAATCGCCCTGCTGGGCGGAGACGTTTCGAAGTTCGTCCATCCCGTGGTGGAGGGCGAGCTGCGCAAACGTCGCGAATCGAAGCGCAACAGCAGAAAGTCGTGACGATGTTGCGACAGCTCGTCTGGCGCTCGTTCGCCGTCCTCCTGCTGCTGCCCGCCACGGCCTTTGCGGCGAATGAGCCGGCGCCGGAACGGGCTGCAATCGCGAGCGCGCATCCGCTCGCCACCGAGGCAGGCCTGGCGATCCTCGAGCAGGGCGGCAATGCTTTCGATGCGGCTGTCGGCGTCAGCGCCGCGCTGGCGGTCGTCGAGCCGTATTCGTCGGGCGTCGGCGGCGGCGGCTTCTGGCTGCTGCACTTCGCAGCCGAGGACCGGAACGTTTTCGTCGACGGGCGCGAGGTCGCCCCGCGCGCCGCCACGCGCGACATGTATCTCGACGACGCGGGCGAGCCGGTGCCGCGTCTGTCGCTCGACGGTCCTCTCGCTGCCGGCATTCCCGGGCATCCGGCCGCGCTTGCGCACATCGCCCGGAAGTACGGGCGGTTGCCGCTCGGGGACAGTCTGGCGCCGGCGATCCGCCTTGCGGATGAGGGCTTTCGGGCGGACGAGCGGCTGATCGAGGGCATCGGGGTCAAGCGTGAGCTGCTCAGCCGCTGGCCCTCCGCCGCCGAAGTCTTTCTGGATAACGGCGCGGTGCCGGAGCAGGGCGCGATCATCCGACAGCCGGAGCTTGCCGACACGCTGCGGTTGCTTGCGGCGGAAGGCCGCGACGGCTTCTACGGCGGCACGGTCGCGAAGCGCCTCATCGACGGCGTTCGCGCGAATGGCGGGATCTGGAGCCCCGAGGATCTGCAAGGCTATCGCGTCATCGAGCGGGAGCCCCTGCAGGCGACATATCGCGGTGTGCACATTACGACGGCGCCGCCGCCCTCGTCGGGCGGCGTGGCGCTGATCGAGATGCTGAACATTCTGTCCGGGTACGATCTCAGCGAGCTCGAGCCGGCGACGCGCAAGCACGTCATCGTGGAGAGCATGCGCCGCGCTTACCGCGATCGCGGCGAGTTCCTCGGCGATCCGGATTTCGTGGACATGCCGCTCCGCCGGCTGCTGCATCCCTTTTACGCGGCCGGTCTGCGCAACTCGATTCGTCTCGACCGCGCCACGCCGAGCGCGACGCTGCCCGGCATTCTGACGGCCGGCGCAAAGGGCACGCAGACCACCCATTTCTCGGTGCTCGATGCCGACGGCAACCAGGTTGCCGCCACCATGTCGATCAATTTCTGGTTCGGCTCGGGCTTCATGCCCGAGGGCACCGGCGTGCTGCTCAACAACGAGATGAACGACTTTTCCGTCAAGCCCGGCGTGCCAGACGGCTATCAGCTCGTCGGCGGGGATGCGAATGCCATTGCGCCGGGCAAGCGCATGCTGTCGAGCATGACGCCGACGATTCTCGAATCCGACGAAGGCATGGTGATCCTGGGGACGCCCGGCGGCAGCCGCATCATAAGCATGGTGCTGCTGGGCGCGCTGGCCTGGATCGACGGCGCGAGCGCGGAGCAGATGGTGAGCCTGCCGCGGTTCCATCACCAGTATCAGCCCGACCGGATCTCGTTCGAGCCCGGCGCCCTGAGCGCGGGCGCGCAACAGGCCCTGCGGGCGATGGGCCATGAGCTCACCCCGGTGGAGGAGCCGTACGGCAACATGAACGTCGTAACCTGGGATCTCGACACCGGCGAGGTCGAAGCCGCATCGGACCCCCGCGGCGTCGGCGAAGGCATGGTTTATTGAAGCCTGACCGCGGCATCGGTTCTCGCATTGCCTGGCCGATTGAAATCGGCCCTGCCAGGTTCTGCCGCGATTGAAGTGCATCGTTTGCAGGGCCGGCTTCAGCCGGCCATGCGTCGATTACCGCTGGCAACGTGGACAGTAATACGTCGAGCGCTGGCCGAGGACGACGGCGCGCACCGACCCGCCGCACCGCAGACACGGCTCACCGTCGCGGCCGTACACTCGAAGGTCCTGCGCGAAGTATCCGGGCGCGCCGTCCCCATTCGAATAATCGCGCAGTGTCGTGCCGCCCGCCCTGAGCGCGTCGCGCAGCACTTCCTTCACGGCGCCGGCAAGCCTGTCCATGCGCAGGCGCGAAATCCGGCCCGCCGCCCGTTGCGGATGGATGCCCGCGCGGAACAGAGCCTCGCTCGCGTAAATGTTGCCCACGCCGACGACATTGCGACTGTCCATCAGGAACGGTTTCACGGCCAGCCGGCGGCCATGTGCCCTGTCATGCAGCCAGCCGCCGTCGAACGTCGGCTCGAGCGGCTCCGGGCCGAGATGCGCGAGCAGCGCATGGGCGAGCGGATCGCCGCGGGTCCAGAGTAGTGATCCGAAGCGGCGCGGATCGGTGAAACGCAGGCTACGGCCCGTGTCGAACGCGATATCGACATGGTCATGAGGGCCCGGAGGGGTGTCTGTCCGGACGATTCGCAGGCTCCCGGACATGCCGAGATGCAGCAGCGCGCTGCCGGCGGCCGTGTCGAGGAGCAGGTATTTCGCGCGCCGGCGCACGCTTTCGATGCGCTGGCCCGGCAGTTCTGTTACAAGGGTCCGGGGCACCGGCCAGCGCAGTCGCCGTTGGCGGACGCGCACCTCGGTGACGGTCCGGTTGCGCAGCTGCGGCTCGATGCCGCGTCGCGTCGTTTCGACCTCCGGAAGCTCTGGCATGGCTAAGTCGAGTCTGCTGACCGTTCGAGGCGCCGAAAAGCGGGATTATGTATAATCACGGCTTGCCTTTCGGGGGAATGTGACACCGCACGGCGCGCGTTGCAGGCGCATCGGGCACGATAGGCTATAGTGCGGCGCAATCGCGCTCAACGAGGAACAGGTAGTGATCGATTATCTTTATGGAATTTTGGGGCTGAGCTTCTGGGGCTACGTCCTGGCTACATTCCTCATGATCGAAATGACGATCATGGGCGTGACCCTCTACCTGCACCGGGACCAGTGTCACCGCGGCCTCGAGCTTCATCCCGCTCTTCGCCACTTTTTCCGCTTCTGGAATTATCTGACCACGGGCATGGGCACTCGCTCCTGGGTCGCCGTCCACCGCAAGCACCACGCGCTGTGCGAGACCGAGCAGGATCCGCACAGTCCGAAAATCCTCGGCCTGAAGAAGGTTCTGCTCGAAGGCGCGGAACTTTACAAGGCCGAGGCCGCGAAGCCTGAGACACTGGAGAAGTACGGCCGCGGCTGCCCCGACGACTGGCTGGAGCGGAATATCTACAGCCGCTACACCTTCGGCGGCATCACGGTGCTCGTGCTGGCCGAGCTGCTGCTCTTCGGCGTGCCGGGCATCATCATGATCGCCGTACAGATGATGGCGATCCCGTTTCTCGCCGCCGGCGTGATCAACGGCGTCGGCCACCATTCCGGATATCGCAATTTCGAATGCGACGATGCAGCGACGAACATCGTGCCCTGGGGCGTTCTGCTCGGCGGCGAGGAACTGCACAACAATCACCACGCATTTCCCAGCTCGGCTAAATTCTCTGCGCGCCGCTGGGAGTTCGATATCGGCTGGTTCGCGATCCGAATCCTGCGGTTCTTCGGGCTGGCGCGGGTCAAGAAAGTGCTGCCGCGTCCCGTCGTGTCCGAAACGTCCGGCCGCCATATCGATCTGGATACCGTGCGAGCCGTGATCGTCAACCGGATGCACGTGCTGCGCGATTACACGCGAACGGTCACGCTACCTGTTTTCCGCAAGGAGCGCGAGTCCGCGGGTGCGCGCGCGCTGATGCACCGTGCGCGCACATTGCTCGTGCGCCAGCCCGCGCTGCTCGATGAGAAGGCGCGTGCGCGGCTCGAGCAGATCCTCGACAGAAACCACGCGCTGAAGACCGTGTACGAATATCGCGAGAGCCTGCGGGCGCTCTGGGCCGGCGCAAACGTCAGCAACGAACGCCTGCTGGCCGATCTGAAAGACTGGTGCGCGCGAGCCGAGGCGAGCGGCATCCAGGTCCTGGAAGATTTCGCGCAAACCCTGCGCGGTTATTCGATGGTGCCGGTAAGGGTCTGATCGCGGCTCGTGACGTAAGTCCCAGGGGCTGAAAAACCCGCCGGACGGCGGGTTTTTCATTTACTTGATCTTGGCTTCCTTGTAGGCCACGTGCTTGCGGGCCTTCGGATCGTACTTGCGCACTTCCATCTTCTCCGGATGCAGCCGCTTGTTCTTGGTCGTCGTATAGAAGTGGCCCGTGCCGGCGGAGGACACCAGGCGGATTTTCTCGCGGATCGACTTTGCCATGGTCAGACCCGCTCGCCGCGCGCGCGCAAATCGGCCACGACCTTGTCAATGCCGAGCTTGTCGATGGTCCGCAGGCCCCGCGTCGAGACGCGCAGCGTCACGAAGCGTTTCTCGCCCTCGAGCCAGAAACGACGCTTGTGCAGATTGGGCAGGAACCGCCGCCGCGTTTTGTTATTCGCGTGCGACACGTTGTTGCCGGTCGTGGGGCGCTTGCCGGTGATCTGGCAGACTCTGGACATGCCCTTGATCCTTCGAAAGTCCCTGAAAGTATCGCCTGGGCAGGCGCGGAAAACCGCTCTTTATACCAGCCTGGAACGACCATCGCAAGGAAGGCGGGTGAGGCCGCGCAGGCCCGGCATGAGCATGCCCCGGGTTCAATTCGGGGAGCGTTGCCGGCGATTGCCGGGAACCCCCCGCATCAAGTGCGGCGGTATCCCGGCCTGCCATGATCCGCGTGACTTCTGCGCTTCATATCAGCCCCCGCTCGGCGAATGAGACGCAAATGCCGTCGCCCACGACCAGATGGTCCAGCACGCGGATGTCGACGAGCGCCAGGGCGTCCTTCAGACGCTGCGTAATGCATTCGTCCGCCTGGCTCGGCTCGGCGACGCCCGAAGGGTGATTGTGCGCGAAGATTACGGCGGCGGCATTTCGCGCCAGCGCGTGCTTGACCACCTCGCGGGGATAGACGCTCGTGCCGTCGATCGTGCCCTTGAACAGCTCCTCGAAATGGATCACCCGGTTGCGGTTGTCGAGGAACAGGCAGCAGAACACCTCGTGGCCGAGATCGCGAAGCTTCGCGAGCAGGAACTCGCGTGTGGCGCGGGGGCTGGTGAGCCCGTTCCCCCGCTGCAGCTTCTCGGCGAAATGACGGCGCGAAATCTCGAGCAGGGCCTGGAGCTGGGCATACTTGGCCGGCCCCAGGCCGCGACAGCCGCAGAAGCTCCTGCGGTCCGCCGAGAGCAATCCGCGCAGTCCCTCGAAACGGGCCAGCAGATCGCGCGCCAGATCGACGGCGGTCCTGCCGTCCACGCCGGTGCGCAGGAAGATCGCGAGCAACTCCGCCTCGGACAGCGCAGCGGGCCCCAGCGCCAGCAGCTTCTCGCGCGGCCGTTCGGCCGCCGGCCAGTCGGAAATCGGCATGTTACGATCCTTGTATCAACGCTCGTCTTGCCCGCCAGCACCCATCATGCCCGCTGCGCCCGGCACGGCAAGTCGAGTTTCCGTCCCGACGGTGGTAATTTCTCCGCCTCATGAGCCCCTCGTCCCCGCAACGCATACTGCTCGGCGTCACCGGCGGCATCGCCGCTTACAAGAGCCCCGACCTCGTGCGCCGGCTGCGCGATCGCGGCGCCGACGTGCAGGTCGTGATGACGGCCGCGGCAGAACGTTTCGTGACGCGCCAGACGTTCCAGGCAGTGTCGGGCCGGCCCGTGCGGAGCGAGCTGTGGGACGAGGCGGCCGAGGCCGCCATGGGCCATATCGAGCTGGCCCGCTGGGCCGGTAAAGTCGTCATCGCGCCGGCCAGCGCCGATTTCATCGCACGCCTCGCCGCGGGGCTGGCGGACGATCTGCTCGCCACGATCTGCGTCGCGACCGAGGCGCCGATCCTGCTGGCGCCGGCCATGAATCGCGTGATGTGGGCGAACGCCGCAACGCGCGAAAACATTGCGACGCTGAACCGGCGCGGCATGCGCTTGCTCGGCCCGGACGACGGCAACCAGGCTTGTGGCGAGACGGGCGCCGGCCGAATGGTCGAGCCCGAAAAAATGGCCGAAGCCATCCTGGCCGGTACCGGCGCCGCGGGCCTGCTCGAGCGCGTGCGCGTGCTCGTCACGGCCGGGCCGACACGCGAGGCCATCGATCCCGTTCGCTTCATCAGTAACCGCAGCTCCGGCAAGATGGGTTTCGCGCTCGCCTCCGCGGCGGTGGAAGCGGGCGCCCGTGTGTGTCTCGTCGCGGGCCCGGTCAGCCTGCCGACGCCGCCTTCGGTGGAGCGAGTCGATGTCGAGACCGCCGAGCAGATGCTCGATGCGGTGAATGCGCGGATATCGAAAACAGATATTTTAATAGCGGCCGCGGCGGTCGCCGATTATCAGCCGGCCGCCACCGCCCGTGACAAGATCAAGAAGACCTCGCCCGAGATGGAGCTCAGATTGAAGCGCGCGCCGGATATCCTCGCGCAGGTGGCCGGGCGCGCGAACGGACCGTTCACGGTCGGCTTTGCGGCGGAAACGCGCGACGTCGAGCGAAACGCGCGCGCCAAGCTCGAGCAGAAGCAGCTCGACATGATCGCCGCCAACCGCGTCGGCGACGGCACGGGCTTCGATAGCGACGAGAATGCGCTGACGGTTTTCTGGCCGGGCGGGGAACAGGAGCTCACGAAGGCGCCCAAGCGGGAGCTCGCGCGTACGCTGATGGAGATCATCGCGCGCCGCTACGCCGACGCACTCCAGACCGCTCGAGCCTGATGCGGCCGATCCGCCTCAGGATTCTCGACGCGCGCCTCGGCCGGGAATTCCCGTTGCCGGACTACGCGACCGAAGGCTCCGCCGGCGTCGATTTGCGCGCCTGCCTGCCCGAGCCGATCATGCTCGCGCCCGGCGAAACGGCATTGGTGCCGAGCGGCATGGCTATTCATATCGGCGATCCGGGCCTGGCCGCCGTCGTGCTGCCGCGCTCGGGCCTCGGCCATAAGCACGGCATCGTGCTCGGCAACCTGCTCGGCCTCATCGATTCGGATTACCAGGGCGAGGTGCTGATCTCGGTCTGGAATCGCGGTGGCCTGCCTTTCGAGATCCGGCCGGGCGAACGCATCGCGCAGATGATCATCGTGCCCGTGGTGCAGGCGCGCTTCGAGGTGGTCGATGAGTTCGAGGAAAGCCGCCGCGGCGCAGCCGGTTTCGGCCATTCAGGGCGCTCGTAGGGCCGGCTTCAGTCGGCCGATCCCGCGCCCGTCAATCCAGACCCTTGAGCTCGCGGAACCGGCCGATGTCGTTGGCGAACTTCTCGGTCAGGCTCGCGCGCTCCGCCTCGCGGCCGCGTAACAGGGTCTCGTAACGGCGCACCGAATTGGCGACGTCGACCATCTCGGCCTCGAGATTGACCGGCAGCGGCGGCCTGTCGGGTGCCGAGCCAGCCGGGTAGTCGAATCGGCCCGCTTCGACGTTCAGGCTTGCCTGACGCTCCCGCAGATTGTTCAGATGTTGCCGGGTGAGCCGCATCTGCGCGTCGAGCAGCTCGAGCCGCCGATCGCGCAGCATTTCGATCTCGCCCACCGAGAGATAGGTGCTGAGCAGGACGCGATCGCGATTGGCGCGCCGTTCGCGATCGGCGAGCCGCTCGGCCTCCTCCGCTTGCCGCCTGGCCTCGGCGGCGCGTTCGGCCGGTGTTTTCTCGCCCGGAAGCTTCTCGACCGTGATGCCGCGGTCGTTGAGCACCGCCCGGTCGCGGCGCGCGGCATCGGGCGGCACGCGGTCGCCGTAATGCACGACGCCGTTTTCGTCCACCCAGCGATAGACCTCCGCGCCGGCGGGGACCGCGGCCAGCAGGAAAAGGCAGGGCAACATTGCTCTGAGGACGTTAATCACTGAGCCGATATAGCACATGCCCCGGTTCCCGGCAGCGGGCCGGCGTCACAATTCGGCCCCGACGAAAGAAAGGTGCCAGATTCTACCCCAGTCGTTGTCGGCGGCCCGGGTTCAAAACAACAGCCGGGCCCGCGTGCCTTTGCCGGGTTCGCTGTCGAGCGCGATGCGCCAGCCGCAGCGCATGGCCAGTTGTTGCGAAATATACAACCCGAGGCCGCTGCCGCCGCCGGTCCCGCGCGTGCCCGGTTCGAATGCCCGGGCCAGCATTTGCGGAGACATGCCATCGCCATCATCCCGGACCGTGATCCCCGCGCTTTCGAGCTTCACGCTTACAGTTCCTTCAGGTGCGGCACGCACGGCGTTGCGTATGAGATTCGTGAAAATCACCGCCAGGGCGCCGGTGCTGATTTCACGTCTCACCGGCGTCAACGACCATTCCAGGCGCGTTTCGCCTGCGTAGGGCTCCGCCAGCCTGGGCAGCCATTCATGCAGCGCGCACGATTCCTCCGGCGGGGGATCGCGGGTACGCGACAGAGCGAGCAAGGCATCGAGCTCCGCGCGCGCTTCGACGACCGCCCTGTCGATGCGCGCAGTGACCGGTTGCGCAGCCGGATCGCGCGCACCCAGGACGTCCGCCGCTCCGCCGATGACCGCCAGATGCGTGCGCAATTCGTGGCTGGCTGCGGCCGCAAATGCGGTCTCGCTTTCCACCAATGCTTCGAGTTGCGCGAGATGGGCGTTGAGCGCGGTTACGATCACATCCAACTCGCTGCCCGGCATCGGCGGCAGGCGCTCGGCTCGACGTCCTATATCCAGCGCGCGAATGCGGGTCACGAGATCATCGAGCGGCCGCAGCGTTTGCCGCGCCACCCGGCCGGACATCATCCACGCGGCGAGCACGACGAGCAGCACGCCTCCGGCGAGGATGCCGAGCAGCCAACGCTCACGGCGGTCGGCAATCGAGATGTCGTATGCAAGGTAGGCCGTATCGCCTTCGCCGACGTGCTGCACGAGCACGTAATAGGGCACCCCGTCGACGTAGACGCGCGGATGCGGCCCGGCCGCCAGACCGGCCAGTGGCGACGGAGGGTCGATGCCACCGCGCAATGCCGGCCGATAGTAGTTCAGCGTCGCCGAACGCGGATCGGTCCCTGCGGGCGATACGTTGCTTGCGATGAGGAAGTCCAGCTCGCGCGCCATGAGACGCTGCAGATTGCTTTCCTCGATGATGGCTTCGCCCAGCCAGAATGCGAGCCCCAGCATTCCCACCGCCAGCGCCGCCAGCGACGTCAATGCAATGGCCAGGCGCCGGCGCAGGCCCTGGCGTTCAATCATCGTGCAGGTCCGCCAGGCGATATCCGACGCCGTGAACCGTATGCAACAGCTTGCGCGGGAACGGCCGGTCGATGACCAGGCGCAGCTTGTGCATGTGCGCGCGGAGCACGTCGCCGGCCGGCACGTCATCGCCCCAGAGCAGTTCTTCCAGCTCTGCGCGCAGAACGACGCGATGCGCGTTCCGCATCAGATACTCGAGCAGCGCGCGCGTGGTCGGATTGAGGGCGAGTAACCGCCCGTCGCGCTGCGCTTGCAGCGTGGCCGGATCGAAGCGCAGATCCGCGACCGACAGTTCGGCCTGGTCCATGCGGCCGGTTGCGCGACGGTGCAGCGCATCCACGCGGGCCTTGAGCTCCGCCATTGCGAACGGCTTGATCAGGTAGTCGTCCGCGCCCGCTTCGAACCCGTCGACGCGGTCGGCCGTGCTGTCCATCGCGGTCAGCATCAGCACCGGCAGCAGGCGGCGCGGCGACGCGCGCAGTGAACGGCACAGGCTGGCTCCATCCAGTTTTGGCAGCATGCGGTCCAGTATCAATAGATCGAACGGCTGCGTGGTCGCCATGCGCAGCCCGCGCGCACCATCGGCCGCATAGTCGACCACGTGGCCGAGATCGCGGAGGAAATCCCCCAGGTTGGCGGCCAGGTCGGGATGGTCTTCGACGACGAGGATGCGCATGGCAATGCCGTTCTGCTACTGCCCGAAGCCTACTGCGTCGTTGCAGCGTTGGGAATGGAGGCGGTGGAGCCCGCTGTTGACAAAATCTTGACATGTCTCGTGTTAGAAGACATTCGGAAGAACAACAATATGAGAGGGAGCTCGATGGTTGTGCACAGGCTCCAGGCTTCAGGCCGCATGCGGCTCGTATGCCCGCTGTTCCTGTGGGCCGTTGCCGCCCTTCAGCCGGCGGCAGCCGACGTGGAATCGCCGGACGATCCGGAGGATTTCGCACCCGCCGACCTGTCGCCGGTGCAGGTCACGGCCGGCCGGCACGCCGGAACGCAGGCAGACGTGCCACAGCCGGTGAGCATCGTCACGCGCGCCGAGATTGAACGGCAGGTTCCCCAGACCTGGACCGATCTTCTCCGCGGGGAGCCGGGCGTATTCAATCAATCGTCCGGCCCGGGGCAGGGCATCATCATCGTGCGCGGTCTCAAGGGATCGGAAGTGCTGCACCTGGTGGACGGGATGCGGCTGAACAACGCGTTCTTCCGCAATGCGCCGACACAGTTCATGGCTCTGGTCGACCCGTACAACATCGAGCGCATCGAGCTGGTGCGCGGGCCCGCCAGCGTCCTTTACGGTTCCGACGCGCTGGGCGGCGTGGCGCAGATCCTCACGCCTGAAGAAAGATTCGCCGGGGACGATTTCTCGACCCGCTTCAGAGCGCTCACTCAGTATGGCAGCGCCGACGCCTCGAAAGCCACGCGCCTCGAAGCGGCGGCCGGGCGCGAGGACTTTTCGCTTGCGGGCGGCTTCACCTTCCGCGATATCGGCGAGCAGGTCGCCGCCGGCGGCGAGCGGGTTCCGGACACCGATTACCTGTATCGCGCCTGGAACGGGAAGATGCTCTGGTCGCCGCAGCCGGGACATGAGCTCACGTTGTCCGCGAGCTATTCGATCATCCCCCTGCTGGCGCGCTATCACCAGATCGTCTCCGGCTTCGGGATGATGCCGGACAGTGACTTCAGTTTCTTCCAGCCGAACTCGCGGAGTTTTTTCCACGGCCGTTATGCGTGGCGCCCGCGCGCGGGCTTCGCCGACGATGTGCAGCTGCACGTCGCCCGGCAGGTCATCCGGGACGACCGTTTCAATCGGAGTTTCCAGGGCGCGGAGAACGAGCTCAGCGCGGAGCGCAGCACGCTGGACGGCTTCACGGCGCAGTTCTACAAGAGCTATCGCGCGCACGACCTGACCTGGGGCCTCGACCTTTATCACGACGAGGTGCGCAGCGCCGCCTCGGTGACTTCGCTCGCCACCGGAGAGTCCATGGTGGTGCAGAGCTCCTTTCCGGACGGCGCGAGCAGCGACGACTTCGGCGCCTATGTGAACGACAGCTGGATGGTGTCGCGGAACTGGCTGATCGACTGGGGGCTGCGCTTCAACTACGCTCGCACGGACCTGCCTCCTGCCGACCGCGGCACGGGCACGGACGTGGAGGACAGCACGTTCACGGGCAGTGTCGGGGCACGCTACGAGTTGACTCCGGCGCTCTCCTGGTCCGTCAATGTCGGCCGAGGCTTCCGGGCGCCGAACGTCTTCGACCTGGGCACGCTCGGCGAACGGCCGAACGGCCGGTTCAATATTCCGAACCCCGACCTCGAGCCCGAAACCGTGAACAGCCTGGATAGCGGCTTCAAATGGTACGACGAGCGCTGGACGGGACAGATCTTCGCATTCTACTCACGCTACGAGGATCGCATCTCCTCGGTGGCGACCGGCAATCCACGGCCGGACGGCCTGACGGAAGTGCAAAGCCGCAACATCGCGAGCGCCACCTACTACGGCATCGAATCCGGCGCCCGGTACCATGCGAATGCGGATTGGGAAGTCTACGTCACCGCAAATTACACCCACGGCGAAGACGACGTGGAAGGCATGGAATCGCCCGCGAATCGCGTGCCGCCTCTGAACGGACAGCTCGGAGTGCTCTTGCGGCCGCGGCCTCAGCTCTACTTCGAGTCGTATCTCCTGTTCGCCGACCGGCAGGATCGCCTGGCGCCGCAGGACCTGGACGACAGCCGCATCGACCCGACCGGGACCGCCGGCTGGGGCAGCCTGAATGTGCGGCTGGGCTGGACGCCCGAGCCGGGTTACCGCATTCAGCTCCATGCCGGCAATCTGCTGGACCACGATTACCGCGAGCACGGATCCGGCATCGAGGCGCCGGGACGCGGTCTGGCGGTTACCGTGGAAATGCAGCTTCAGTGATACGCGTCTGCGCTGGCGGAGACTAGGCCTGCCGTTCGGTGGGGTGTCCGGCGCGTGGCGCGCCGTATCGTTCGCGATATCGCCGCATCGCGGTGAGCTCTTCCTGGTAGTTCCCCGAGTCCTCGAGGAGGGAGATCAGATCGTCGAGTCCGGCGATACGGATCACTTCCAGCCCGAGCGATTCCTGCGCTTCCTGCGCCGCCGAGCGTTCGCCCGCCCCACGCTCCTGGCGGTCGAGCGAAATCGCGACGCCGACTGCCCTGGCGCCCGCGGTCGCGATGAGTTGCACTGCGTCGCGTATGGCCGTGCCGGCGGTCATGACATCGTCGACGATCAGCACGCGGCCGGCGAGCGGTGCGCCGATGATGTCGCCCCCCTCCCCATGATCCTTCGCTTCCTTGCGATTGAACGCGAACGGATAGTCGCGGCCATGTTCCGCGGCCAGCGCTGCCGCGGTGACCGATACCAGCGGAATGCCCTTGTAGGCGGGGCCGAACAACATGTCGAAGGCGACCGCGGAACCGGCGATGGCCTGCGCATAGAAACTGCCGAGCTTCGCCAGCGCCGAGCCCGTATTGAACAGGCCGGCATTGAAAAAGTACGGGCTCGTGCGCCCGGACTTGAGCTCGAACTGCCCGAACCTCAACACACCGAGCTTGAGCGCGAGATCGAGGAACTGTCGCTGATATGCCTGCATCGGTTGCGTATCATACACACCCCATGCGCGTGATCAGCTTCAACGCGAACGGCATCCGTTCCGCGGCCCGTAAGGGTTTTTTCGACTGGCTGCCCGCGCAGAAAGCCGATGTCGTCTGCGTGCAGGAAACGAAGGCGCAGATCCATCAGCTCGAGAATCCCGTCTTCCGGCCGGACGGCTATCACTGCTATTACGCGGATGCCGTGAAGCCCGGCTACAGCGGCGTGGCGCTCTACAGCCGCCACGAGCCCGACGACCTGTGCCTGGAGCTCGGCTGGGAAGAGTTCGATTGCGAGGGCCGTTACCTGGAGGCGCGCTTCGGCAAGCTCAGCGTCATCTCGATCTACCTGCCGTCGGGCTCGTCGGGCGAGCTGCGTCAGCAGGCGAAGTTCCGCTACCTCGCACTCTGGATGCCGTACCTTCGCAACCTGAGGCGCAAGCGTCGCGACTACATCATCTGCGGCGACTGGAATATCGCCCATAGGAAAATCGACATTCGCAACTGGCGCTCGAACCAGAAGCACTCGGGCTTCCTGCCCGAGGAGCGCGCGTGGATGGACGAGCTGTTCGGGCCGGCGAAATTCGTCGATGCGTTCCGCGTCGTCAACGATCAGCCGGACCAGTACACCTGGTGGTCGAACCGCGGCCGCGCGCGCGAGAAGAACGTCGGGTGGCGCATCGACTATCACGTCGTCACGCCGAAGCTGAAGGAAAGGGTTCGCGGCGCGTCGATCTACACGGCCGAGCGCTTCTCGGATCATGCGCCGCTGACGATCGACTACGATATCGTCGTGCCGGAGGCTATTGTTGCCCCCAGTCCTTCTGCGCGGCGGCGTAGGCGAGCATCTTCTTCACCCATGGCAGCAGCAGGTAGGCGGGAAAGGCCAGCAGGAACGTGAGCAGGAAGTAATCGCTGTAGCCCATCTGCTCGGCGCCGAAGCCGCCCGCCCAGCCGGCCACCGAACGGCTCAGTATGAACACCGCCGACAGCAGCGCATATTCCGTCGCGGAGCGCTGCTTGTTGACGATGGCCATCAGGAACGCGAGGAACGCCGCGGTGCCGAGGCCCTGGGTAAACGACTCGACGGCGCTGGCGGAATACATGATCGTCTGCGCATGCGAATCCGGCGTTACGCCCGGGATGCCCGTCGGCAGCTCGTGCGCGACGTAGGCGTAGGCGAGGTTCGAGAACGCCTGGAACAGCCCGAGCACCCAGAGCGCGTTGAAGATACCGATGCGATCGGTGATCCAGCCGCCCGACAGCCCGCCGGCGATCGACAGCGCGATGCCTATGTTGACCGAAACCAGCCCGATCTGCTCGGGCGCGAAGCCGGCGTCGACCCAGAACGGCTTGACCATGAAGCCCATCGACGTGTCGGCCAGCTTGAACGTGAGGATGAAGAGCAGCACCGGGACGATGTAGGGCCGCTGCAGCATGTCGATCAACGCGCCGAACATCGGTCCCCTGCGGGCATCGATCTCTTCGCCGCCGGCGCGCTCGGCGAGCCGCCGGAATGCCATCTCGGCGGCGATCAGAAAGGCCGCAACGCCGAGCGCAACCAGCCAGAAGCGGTCGTACCTCTCCGACCAGCGTGTCGTCGTATCAACGAGCCACAGCACGCCGAGGAGAAACAGGATCACCGCGCTGAATGCGAAGGGGCTCGCGAAAATGCCGCGCAGCTCCTGGCGGAGGCTGACCTCGGCGGGCGCGAGGTACTCCTTTTCCCTCGGCGCGAGCAGGCAGGCGCAACCTCCCGCGACGAGCAGCAAACCTGCGCCGAGATAGATGCCGGGCCAGCCGATCCACGGGTGCAGGATCAGGAGACCGCCGGCCGCAAGCAGCCCGACGCGGTAGAAGCCGATGCGCAGACCGTTGGCGATGCCCATCTCGTCCTTGTTCAGCATCTCGATGGTGTAGCCGTCGATGGCGATGTCGTTGGTGGCCGAGAGCAGTGTGAAGCAGCCGACCGCGACCCATACCCACGTGCCGAACCCGGCCTGCCAGGCGAACACGCCCATGACGACGGCCATTGCGGCGTCCATCGCGAACATCCAGCGGCGGTAGTGGCGGTAGTGGCTGACGAGAGGCGCCCAGAGAAACTTGAGCGTCCACGCGAGGCCGAGCAGGCTCAGAAAACCGATGTCGGCGAGATCGATGCCCAGCGTGCGGAAGTGCACGGGCAGAATCTCGTAGAACACGCCCGCGGGAAAACCCTGCGCGAAATAAAGGATGCCGACCCAGAACATCTTCGAGCGCAGCAACGGCTTGTCGTTCATGCGGCAGGTCCCGGGTGCGATTTGCGGTTGCGCGGATTCGCTTGCGCGCGCAGCATGATCGCACAGGTGACCGCATGCGATCCGCTTTGGCCGAAATCGCGCTCTGCCGCCTCGACGAAATTCGTGACCCGGGAACGCGGCTGTTCGATCTGGGCAGCGGCGGCTGGCCCGCGGAGGGCTTCGTCGTGCGGAGGGGAGAAGAGGTCTTTGCTTACGTCAACGTATGCCCGCACGCCGGGCATGCGCTCGACTGGCGGCCGGACGGTTTTCTGACGAACGACCGCTCAATGATCATGTGCTCGGCGCACGGCGCGGTATTCGAGTTGGAGACGGGTCTGTGCGTGGCAGGACCGTGCCCCGGCCGGTCGCTGCGCCGGTTGCGCGTGCGGGTGGCGGACGGCGATGTGCTCGTCGATCCGTCCGGTGATGCTCGCGCTCAGCTTCGATCGAGCTCGAGCTGATCCAGCGCGCTTTCCCAGTCGTTGTACCCACCATTGCCGGTGGCTTCCGGATAGTAATCGTCGGCTTCGACGTCGACCGAGCCTGACCAGTCCTCCGGAGCCTCGGCGCTTTCCAGCAGGATTTCCGTCCAGGCATCCAGATCGATTTCCTCGACGGTGCCGTCGAAGTGCTGCACGTCGACCGTGCCGTCTTCCTCGTCCACGGCTACGACCTCGAAGAGATTGCCGCCCGGCCTGCGGTACCAGTCACCGATTACTGGAAATATGACCGCCATCTCAACTTCCCACCTCCGTGATCCGCCTGCTATGCTTTGCGTTTTTGCAGGGCGATGCTGCTGTCCCTGTAAATCGTCTCTTCGTCAGCCACTCTACACCACTGTCCCTACGGAATCATTACCGCACGGCACCATGCTCGAACAGGTCGTCAAATGGTTCGTCGTGCTGTTCGTGGTGACCGAGCCGATCTCCCTGGTCCCCGTGTTTGGGGCATTGACGCGCGGCGGGTCTCGCGCCTACCGCCGCAAGATGGCCTACAAGGCCACGCTGCTGTCCGGAATGATTTTTCTGGTCTTCGCGGTGGCCGGCCAGTGGCTGCTCGGGATGCTCGACATCAGCTTCGACGCGTTCAAGATCGGCGGCGGCCTGCTGCTGCTCATGCTGTCGATCGACATGGTCTTCGCCCGCCAGTCCGGGCTGCGCTCGACCACGGTGCGCGAGCAGGACGAGGCCCGTTACCGGCAGGATATCTCCGTGTTTCCGCTCGCTTTTCCGCTCATCGCCGGCCCAGGGGCGCTGGCCACGCTGCTGCTCGTGATGGGCGAGGTGCAGGGCGATCCCTGGCGGTTCCTGGCGCTGCTCGGAGTGCTGTTCCTGATTCTCGGGATCACGCTCATCTTCATGCTCCTGACGACCCCGCTCATGAACGTGATGGGCGTGACGGGCGCCAACGTGGCCAGCCGGCTGCTCGGCGTCGTGCTGGTCGCGCTCGCCATCCAGTACATGGTCGACGGGATACGCTGCAGCTTTTTCATGAATTGTTAGAGCCTGTCTAATGACATGGGCTCGTAGCCCGGCGATCGGATAAACACCAGGTCCCACACCCCATGGCCGAGCCGGCGGCCGCGCGTCTCGAACTTCGTGGCCGGTCGTTCGACCGAGCACTCGGATTCCTCGAAGGAAGGGCTCGCGTTCAGCGTCTCGCGCATCTGCGCGGCATAGTCTTCCCAGTCCGTTGCCAGGTGCAGGCGGGCGCCGCCTTCGAGCTTGCTCGCCAGCAGCTCGACGAACGGCGGCTGGATCAACCGCCGTTTGTGATGGCGCTTCTTCGGCCAGGGATCGGGAAAGAAGATGTTGACGCCGGCCAGCGAGCCATCCGGGATCCGCTCCCGAAGCACTGCCACGGCATCATCGCGGACGATGCGGACGTTCCCGATGGCGTCCTTCTCCAGCGCCAGAAGCAGGTGGCCGATGCCGGGCCGGTGCACCTCGATGCCGAGGTAGTCGCATTCGGGGCGGGCGCGCGCGAGCTCCGCAAGGCTTTCGCCGTCGCCGAAGCCGATTTCCAGAATGCGCGGTGCGCGGCGCCCGAAAAGCAGGTCGAGATCGAGGGGCGTCGTGCCGGGATCGACGCCGAACTTCGGCCACAGGGTTTCGAGGGCGCGGCCCTGCGCGCGAGTCAGGCGCCCTTCGCGCTGCACGTAGCTGCGCACCTCGCGGTGGTGCGCGGTTGCCTTCAGAAGAACGTGCCTTCGAGCGGCGACGAGGCCGAGCCGTAGCGCTTGCGCGGTATGCGGCCGGCCAGATAGGCCTCGCGCCCTGCCTCGACGGCCTTGCGCATCGCCGAGGCCATGAGCACAGGATCCTTTGCGCCGGCGATCGCCGTGTTCATGAGCACGCCGTCGCAGCCGAGCTCCATCGCGATGGCCGCGTCCGAGGCCGTGCCGACCCCGGCGTCGACCAGGATCGGCACCGAGGCGTTCTCGATGATCGTGAGGATATTGAAAGGGTTGCGAATCCCGAGGCCGGACCCGATCGGCGCCGCGAGCGGCATGACCGCCACGCAGCCCATGTCCTCCAGGCGCTTCGCGACAATTGGATCGTCGTTCGTATACACCATGACCTCGAAGCCGTCCTCCACGAGGATTTCCGTGGCCTCCAATGTTGCGGTGATGTCCGGGAAAAGAGTCTTCTGGTCGCCGAGCACCTCGAGCTTGACGAGCTGCTGACCGTCGAGCAGCTCGCGCGCGAGCCGGCAGGTGCGCACGGCATCCTGCGCCGTGTAGCAGCCGGCCGTGTTCGGCAGGATGGTGAACTCGTCCGGCGGCAGGAAGTCGAGCAGGTTCGGCTCGCCCTCGTCCTGGCCGATATTGCTGCGGCGAATGGCCACGGTGACGATCTCTGCGCCGCTCGCCAGCGTCGCGCGGCGGGTTTCGTCCAGGTCTTTGTACTTGCCGGTGCCGGTCAGCAGCCGCGAGCGATAGCTGCGGCCGGCGAGCGTCCACAGATCGGCTTCGCGGTCCTTCGCGGCTATCGTCTGTTCGGCCGGAGTCGCCATCAGACTCAGCCGCCGCCCACGGCGCGTACGATCTCGACCCGGTCGCCGTCGCGCAGGCGATGCTCGCCGAAAGTGCTGCGCAACACCATCTCGCCGTTCACCTCGAGCGCGAGGCGCTTGCCGGCGAGATCGAGCATGTCGATGAGCCGGGCGGCGGTGACATCGCCCGGCACCTCGCGCTGCTTGCCGTTGAGTACGATCTGCATCATGGGAAAAAGGCGGTGCGTGAAGGGTTATTTTACCCCATCGGGCCCGGCAGGTCGGTCTTTGACAGCGGCCGCGGCTTCGGTAAAACTCCCTCCCCCCGGGCGGGTGTAGTTCAATGGCAGAACCTCAGCTTCCCAAGCTGATGACGTGGGTTCGATTCCCATCACCCGCTCTACTGATACCCTGAGAAAGTTGCATCGCTCGAATTCCCTCGCGCGGATGGGACACGGGCGGGTACCGATTCTGCGGTTTCTTTGATTATTGATCGTCTTACGATTGTGCGTCGTAAATGTCGGAATTGTTGTGGAGTGTTAATTGCCCCCTCTCGGACGTTCTATTCTAATTGGGCGGCGCTCATTGTCCGTAGGATGCGCGTTTTTGGAGGGAGCGTGCATTGACCCGATCATCCGCGCTTTCAACAATGCTCTCAGCTGCGCGTTCAGCAATGCTCTCATCTGCGCTTTCTTCCGCCAGGCGGCTCTTTCCTCAGCCAGCTCGGCGGACCGCTTCGCGTATGCCGCGGCCATTGCGGCTCGTTCGTCTTCGTAACTCTGCCTGACAACATATCGTTTGGTCTTCGCTCGGCCGGCGTCGTCTGGCCGCGCTACTCCTTGGTATTGTGGCGGATGCGCTTCGTATCCGGTTTCAGCATCCGCGTTGCTTACAAATCCTCCGCGAATGATCTGTATCGTCCCTGCCGCTACCTCCGGTATCCGTTCCAAAGTCGGATGAGCTTGAACGCCGGCAGATTGCTGCGTGTCCGGTCCTGCATGCGACTCATCGTCGTCTGACGATTGGATTAACCGGCCTTCCACTAACGTGCCATCTTCCATGAGTGTGTACACAGAACCTGCGAAGGTCGGCACGGAGAATATGGTGCAGAACCCGATTATCAGGTGCATTTCTCTTCAGCCCGGCTTTATGGTCACTTTGAATTATAGATCCAGATGGCTGGCTCGACCGCCTGTTGGCCGGCACGCCCGGCGCTCATCCGAAAGCGCAAGAGCGGCGTATCCATGCCGAGCCGCGGAGGCGTAGAATCCGCGCTTCTGACCCGTTCGAATCCCCCTGGTGGAGAGGGCGGCATGGATAAGCAACAACAATCCCGGCGGGCATTCCTCAAAGCATCCGGCTCGCTGGCCGGCAGCACCTGGTTCCTGCTGCACTCGCCGGCGATCTTCGCGGCCGGGAAGGAAGCGGCGAAGGCGCGCGACAGCAATACCAAGTTCGCCAACCTGACGGCGGCGGAGGCCCTGGAATTCGAGGCGATCGCGGCGCAGATCATCCCGACCGACGATACGCCGGGCGCCCGCGAGGCGGGCGTCATCTATTTCATCGATCAGGCGTTCGGCTCGTTCATGGCCGGAGCGGCGCCGTCGTTGCGAGAGGGTCTGGAGAAATTCCAGGCCGATGCGCGCGCGGAGCATCCGGATACGAAGCGCTTCAGCGCGCTGGCCCCGGAGCGCCAGATCGAGTTTCTCGAGTCGCAGGAAGCCTCGCCGTTCTTTCAGACCATGCGCTACCTGACGCTGGCCGGCATGTTCTCCCTGCCGATGTACGGCGGAAATCGGGGCGAGATCGG
>JBOIDB010000136.1:0-16386 GCA_050740235.1 Gammaproteobacteria bacterium | reverse complement strand
CCTGCAGGTTGCGGATCGCCTTCGCATAGCCGGGTTTCAGGCGCAGCGCAGCGCGTGAGCGCTGCGCCGCTTCCGCGTATCGGCCCAGCTCCGCAAGAACGATGCCGAGGTTGTTGAGCGCCTCGGGATAGTCGGGGCGCAGCGCAATGGCGCGCTCGAGATGCGGAACGGCCTGCGCGGGGCGTCCCAGCTCCTTGAGCACGGTGCCGAGATTGTTGTGCGCGGCGGCGTCGTCGGGCGCCAGCTCGGCTGCGCGTTCATAGTGCGGCAGGGCTGCCTCGAAACGGTCGAGGTTGCAGTAGGCGATGCCGATCTGGGTGTGCAACTCCGGCGCGCGCGGACGTTCAACCAGCGCGCGGGAAAGCCTGTCTATGGCATCGTCCGGAGTCACCACTGTTAATATACCCTCCGTGCAAAGTCAGCCAAACAGCGGGGCAACCACGGACCTCGTCGCGCAGGCGGACCGGCTCCGACGCAACGGAAAGCCTGTGCGCGCCGCCGAGGTCCTGCGCCGTGCCCTGGCGCTCGAGCCCGACAACGCACCGGCGCTGCGCATGTTGGGGAGCATCGCTTTCGAAGACGGCAACATACCCGCGGCTGCCGATTTTCTACGACGCGCCATCGCCGCGCGACCCGATGTCGCCGGCTATCATCTCGACCTCGTCAATTGCCTGCGTATTCTCCAGCGGCATGATGAAGCGGTCGCGGCGTTACGGCGCGGTTTCGCGCTCGGCGCCGACGATGCGTTCGCCTGGCATACGCTCGGCAGCATCATGGCCGACCTCGGGCGGAGCGCGGAGGCGGAGCGCGCCTTCCGCACAGCCACCGAGAAGAATCCCTCGCTCGGTTACGCCTGGTACGGCCTGGCGCAGGTCAATGCCTTCTCGGTCGGCGACGCGGAATTCGCAACCGTGCAACGGCTGCTCGAGCGTGAAGACCTGCCGCAGGCCGACCGCATGCACATGCACTTCGCGCTCGGGCGCGTCTGCGAAGCAGTCGCGGATTACGATCGCGCTTTCGAGCACTTTCACGAGGGCAACGAGATCATGCGCCGCCTGCGGCCGTTCGACGCGAGCGCCGAAGCGGAGAATGCCCGCCGCATCGAGCGTTCGTTCACGCGCGACGTCTTTGCGGCTGCCGCCGGGAGCGGCCATCCGTCGGAGGTACCGGTGTTCGTCGCCGGCATGCCCCGTTCGGGCAGCTCGCTTGTCGAGCAGATCCTCGACAGCCACCCGCAAGTGCATGGAGCGGGCGAGGTCAATTACCTGTGGCGCACGGTCAGCGCGATCGACCGATACCTTCCGCCGGGCGCCAGCCTGCCGGAGGCGATCGGCGAGGTGAGCCCCGAAGCATGGCCGCGGCTCGCGGAAGCGTATCTCGAAAGGCTCAGCGTGCACGCCCCCGACGCCGAGCGCATCGTCGACAAGCTGCCGTTCAACTATACCCTGCTCGGCATGGTCCGCCTGATGTTTCCCCGCGCACGGATCATTCACAGTCTGCGCGACCCGCTGGATACGTGCGTGTCCTGCTACACGACCTCGTTCGCCAACGACCGCGGCTTCACGAGCTCGCTCGAGGATCTCGGCGTTACGTATCGCGCCTACGATGCTCTGATGCGCCACTGGCGCGCCGTGCTGCCGGGTGGCCTCCTGGACGTAGGCTATGAGTCGCTGGTCGAGGATACCGAGGCGGGCGCGCGGCGCATCGTCGACTATCTGGGGCTGAACTGGTCCGAGACCTGTCTCGAGTTCCACCGCAATCCGCGCGCCGTCGGCACCGCCAGCAACACGCAGGTCCGCCGGCCGGCGTACCGGACCTCCATCGGCCGCTGGCGGCATTTCGAGCGCCACCTCGGGCCGCTGCGCGACGGGCTCGGCGACATCGTCGCCGGCGGGGGCGCCGCATGAAACTCGGGCAGATTTTCGCGGTCCCGTTCGCGGAATTGCGACTCGAGAACCCGGAGCCGCTTGCGCGCGAGCTGACCGAGCTGTTTCTCCGGAAGGAGGCCGCTGGCGATGCCTTTCGCAACGAGGTCCGGCGCGATACGCAGCACGGCCTGTTCGAGAGCCGCTTCGATCTGTTCCAGTGGCGCGATCCGCCGGTCCGGCAGCTCACGAAATTTTGTCACACGGGCGTGGCGAGCGTGCTGCGCGGCGTGAGCGATTACTCCGACGCGGAGTTCAATGCCCTGCGTTTCGACTATCACGCCTGGTTCCACGTCACGCGCCGCGGCGGATATCAGGGCGTGCACAACCATCCCAACGCGACCTGGTCCGGCATTTACTGCGTCGACCCGGGCGACGGGTTGCCGGATCGCCCCGGCAGCGGCGCCGTGCGATTCCACGACCCGCGCGGCTTTGCCGACCAGTACATGGATGCCGGAAACGAGCGGCTCAAGGTCTCGATGCGGCATGGCGGCTTCGAAATCCACCACGAGGTCGGCAAGCTGCTCATTTTCCCCTCCTATCTGAAGCACGAGGTGTTTCCGTACGAGGGCGAGCGCCCGCGCATCGTCGTCGCATTCAACTGCTGGATACGGACGAAGGATTCCGCCCTGTAGTGGCTTGAATCCGCCGACGACACCATCGTAGGCCGGCATAAGCATGCCCCGGAGTCCGATCCGGGGGTCGCAGACCGTTGCCGACATCCGCCGGGAACCCCCGCATCGGGTACGGGGTTATCCCGGCCTACGAATGCTGCGACCCGTCTCGAATATCCAGTGCGGCAGTCAGCTTGCCGATCCACGGCGCATAGTTGTCGCGCCGCCCGAGCGATCTGGCGTAGATCGGCTGGCGCACCTGCCAGCGGCTGGGCGTGGCGACCGAGCGCTCGTTGCGCGCGAACTCGAGGCACGCATCCTCCCATTCCAAACCGCAGAACGCGATCATCTCGCGCGTCACGCGTTCCTGCCCGGCGACCAGCGCCGCGTAATCGACCTCGTATATCGCATCAGGCAGCACCGCGCGCCAGTATTTCATGAGGCGCGCGTACTCGTTGTAATAAAACGCGATGTCTTCGAGATTGTTGGCGTAGTAGTTCGCAATGCCGAAGTCCAGAAAATAAATCGACAGACAGGTGTCGATGGCGTCGCGGTGACAATGCACCAGCGTGGCGCGCGGAAACAGAAAGTGAATCAGCCCAACGTGCATGAAATTCACCGGCATCTTGTCCGTGATGCGTTCCGCTCGATCCGCATGGCGGCCGAGGACGTGCAGGTACTCGCCGACTGCACGGTCGATGCGTTCGGCGTCCCAGTCCGGTACGACCTGCGGCCACCGATCGCCGAAGGACTGGCTCAATCGCTCGAAGTGAATGTGCTCGCCTCCGCCGGCGATGCGCGAATGGCTGGATAGTATCTGCTCGACCAGCGTCGTGCCGGAACGTGGCATGCCGAAGATCGGCAATGGCACTTTCGACTGCGAGCCGAGTTTCGCGCGGCGCGCGAAAAAAGCCGGCGTGAAAGTATCGATGATCCGGTCGACGAGCGCGCGGTGCGCCTCGCGGTCGAATCGGGGCATTCGCGCGCCTTTCAGCCGGTTGGCCTCGGCATAGTGCCCGAATGCCCGATGGTAGTCGCCGAGGTCATCGTGCACCTTGCCCAGAGCGAAGTGGAGCTTCTCGCGCACCAGCGGTGAGCACTCCGGCCGCTCGAGCAGGCCGCGCATCATCTTGAGATCGGGATCGTCCTCCGCCTCGAAGCGTCGAATCACGGCGAGCTGCTGGCAGGCGTCCACGAGATCCGGATCGGCGGCGAGCGCGCGACGGAACAATTCGCCCGCCGCCTCGAAATCACCGCAGGCCGAGCGGACCATTCCCATGCCGTACAGCGCAGACACATCGTCCGGATTCAGCGCGAGCGCCGCTTCGAATCGCTCGGCGGCGGCATCCTGCCGGCCGGTCATGAGCAATGCCGAGCCGAGCCGGGTATGGACTTCGTGAGGATTCGAGGGATTGAGTTTCAGCGCCCGGTCGAGATGCGCAATAGCCTCCCCGAACATGCCGGCCATCTCCAGCGCGCAGGCCAGATTGTAATGGGTATCCGCAACGCCGGGTTTTTGCGTGACCAGCGTCGAAAAATGCTGAACGGCCGCGCGCGCATCGTTGCGGCTCAACGCGAGATAGCCCAGCTCGGCAATGACCTGCGACAGCTTCGGCGCGCGCGCCTGCGCCCGTGCGAGAAGGGCCGCGGCTTCTTCGAAACGATTCTGCCGGCGCCGGATCCGGCCGAGCAGAGCGAGCACGTGCGGCTGTTCCGGCAGCGCGGCGAGGATTTCTTCGCAGACGGTCACCGCTTCCCCGAATCTACCCTGGTCGTCGAGGGTCACTGCTTCGATGAGTCGTGCTTTCAGGCTCTCCTCAGTCGCCACGGGCACTGTTCTCCGGTCGCCGCTCGTGCGCAACGTCGAACGCAGTGAAATCCAGCCAGGCGCGGTAGCGTTCGTGTTTCCCCACCTCGCCGGCATCGAGCGGCTTGCGCACGGGCATGGCGCCGGCGAGATTCGCGATACCGGGCTCGAAATAGCGCAGACAATCGTCGTGCCACGGCAGATCGAGGAACTCGACGAGGCGGCGGCTCACCTGCTCCGTGTCACGCACCAGCGTCTCGTAGCTCACTTCGATGCGCTTCAGCCCCGACACGTCGCGCCAGTGCGCCATGAGCCGCAGGTATTCGGCGTAATAAGCCGCGATGTCGTTCAGATCGAACGTGAACGCAAGACTCGCGCCGGCGAAATTCTTGCACCAGCAGGCGAATGCGAGATCGCGCGCGTCGCGCGTGACGTGCACTACGCGAGCATGCGGGAACAACAGCTCGATGAGGCCGATGTGCACGAAGTTGCCCGGCAGCGTGTCCACGACGCGCGCGGCGTCCGGCCAGACCACCTTGCCGGCGTCGAGATAGCGCTGCGCCATGCGCGCGAGCATCGATTCGCTGAGATCGGGAATGCACTCCGGCCACGACCGGCCCAGCTCCGCGCCGGCATCCGCGGTCAGACTGCCCAGGACGGTCAGCTCGCCCGCGCCGGTCACGTCCGGATGGCTGGCGAGAATCTGCTCGACGAGCGACTTGCCGGCGCGCGGCATGCCGAGGACGAATACCGGGCGTTCGGACAGGTTTCCCGAGCGTGAAAAGCGCTCGAAGCCCCTGCTGTCGAAAAGTTGCACGAGGCGATCCGTCGCCGCGACTTGCCGGGCGTGGTCGTAGCGCGCGGGCTTCAGCGCATTGCCCTGCCGAAACTGTTCGTATGCGTCGGCGTACCGGCCGAGCGCGTCGCAGGCCTTGCCCAGCGAGAAATGCGCCTGGATGCGCCCGTCGAGCGGCAGCGACGGCCCGTCCAGCAGTGCCGCCAGCCGTTCGGCGGCCTCCTCGTGCCGGCCGAGGCGTCGCAACGCGCGCGCGTGGGCGATGACGATCTCCGGCTGTGGCGAGTCGGCGTGCGGCGCGAGGCGCTCGAGGGCCTCGCGAAAGCGCCCCTGCCGATCGAGATGCATGGCCAGCCCGGCCAGCGCGGCCGGATGCGCAGGATTCGCGGCGAGTGCCTGCTCGAAGTGGCCGGCGGCTTCCTGCGGGCGGTCCGTCGCCTGGCAGAGCTTGCCGAGATTGCAGTGAGCATCCGCGTTGCGCGCATCGATCTCCAGGGCGCGGCGGTAGCAGTCCTCTGCCTCGACCAACCTGCCGGAAAGCTGCAAGGACGCGCCGAGCCAGGCGAGTACCGGGGCATTGGCCGGGTTCAGACGCAACGCGGCGCGGAAGCTGCGCGCCGCGCCCTCGTAATCGCCGAGCGCGTTGAGCACGCTGCCGAGCCGCTCGTGCGCGGCCGCGAACGCGGGCGCGAGCTCGGCGGCGCGGCCGAAGCATTCGCCGGCTCTGCGAAGTTCTCCGAGCGCGGCGTGGCAGACGCCCAGATTGAAATGCGCGGCCGCGAGCGTCGGATTCTCGGCGAGCGCGCGCTCGAAATGCCGGACGGCTCCGCGCAGATCGCCGCTGCGCCCGGCCGCCTCGCCGGCCGCGAGCGCGTCGCGACCACCGTCAACGACGGCACGACTCACGTCGCTCATGATCCGCGCACCGTCGTGGCGGCAAGGGCGTCTTTCAACGGCCCGAGGTGCCGTTCGTAATGTCGATGGCGGCCGATGGACGTCGAGTAAACGGGCATGCGGACCTGCGCGTGGCTCATGGTCGCGATCGGCCGGTCGATCTCGTGAAAGCTCAGACAGCCGGGATGCCAGTCGAGTCCGGCGAACTCGACGAGCGCGCGGCCGGATCGTTCGAAATCCGTGACCAGGTCTTCGTAGACGACATCGAGCATCGGCAAGCCGGATACTTTGCGCCAGTGGCTCATCAGCCGCTCGTACTCGCGGTAATAGGCGCCGATATCGCCGAGATCGTAACTGAATGGCAGGGCCACGCCGCCGAAATTCTGAAAGTAGCACGACAGGCAGACGTCGAGCGGATCCCGCCGGCAATGGACGATGCGGGCGTTCGGAAAAAGCATTTCGATGAGACCGAGAAAGAGAAAATTGCCGGGCGTCTTGTCCGTCACGCGCCGGATGCCTTCCCCGGGGAACGCCGCGGCGCGCCGGAAGTCCGCCGCCAGCGCATCGAGCGCGTTCGCCGTGAGCCTGCGCGCAGACTGCGGCCACGGCCTGCCATCGGCTCCGAGATGCGTCACCAGCCCGGGCACGAGCTCGAGCTCTCCCGCCGCATGGACGTCCGGGTGCGCGGCCAGCACCTGCTCGACGAGCGAGGTGCCCGACCTGGGCATGCCGACGATGAAGAGCGGCGCAGGCTCCCTTGCGGATGCGCGCGCCAGATCGCCGAGCGCCGCCCGGGTGAATACGCCGATGATGCTGTCGACTTCCGTTCGGAGCGCCGCCGCATCGAAATGCGCTCCCTTCAACTCGTTGCCGCGGCGGTAATGACGGAACGCATCCTCGTGGCGGCCAAGCCGGTCATACAGATCCGCCAGCCGAAAATGCATGCGTTGGCGAATCGCGGGCGCATCGCCATGTGTCGCGAGCGCGCGCTCGATGATTTGCGCGCCTTCCTCGTATCGCCCGGCATGCAGCAGCAGCGACGTGTAGCTCAGCACGACCTCCGCATGCGCGACGCCTTCCGCAACGATCGGTTCGAGAAGCTCGAGCCCTTCCCCGTACCGGCCCAGCCAGTCGAAAGACGCCGCCAGCCCGGCAAGAGCCGGCAAATGTCGTGGATCGATGCGCAGGGCGGCGCGAAAGCACTCCGCGGCTTCGCCGATGCGGCGCATGGCCTGCAGCACGGTGCCGAGATTGCTTTGCGCGTCGAGCTGCCGGGGATCGAGCGCGATGGCCCTTTCATAGCTGGCGCAAGCCTGCCGGTTGCGACCCTGAAGCTGCAAGGCCGCGCCGAGCGCAACCCAGATGACGGCGTTGCGCGGTGCGCGCTGGAGCAGCCGCCGGAAAGCCGCCGCCGCGGCTGCATAGTCGCCGCTGCCGAAAACGGCCATGGCCGCGTCGTAGCCGCCGCCCAGCGTATCGGTGCCCACTCAGGATGCCGCGCGAACCGGTTGCGCGGCAGCGTCGCCCAGCGCCTGCTGCAGCGGGCCGAGGAACTTTGTGTAATGGCGATGACGGCCGACGGATCGCCGGTATACAGGCTCGCGCACCTGGCGGCTGCTCGCCGTGCGCACGACCCTCGGATTGGCGTGAAAGTCGAGGCAGGCAGGATCCCAGGCGAGGCCCAGGAAATCGATCAGCCGCCGGCTCTGCCCCTCCGGATCCTCGACCAGGGCCTCGTAATCGACCTCGAGCAACGCGACCCGCGATACCTCGCGCCAGTGGCGCATGAGACGCGAATACTCTCGGTGATAGGCGCCGATGTGCGCGAGGTCGTAACTGAATTCCGGCCCGAGCAGCGCGAAGCTCTGGAAGTAGCAGGACAGCCCCGTATCCAGAGGATGACGCCGGCAGTGAATGACCCGCGCGCGCGGGAACAGCAGCTCGATGAGGCCGAGGTTCTCGAAATTCTGCCACATCTTGTCCGTAACGCGGATCGCGTCGCGGCCCATGCGCGAGAGCTTTGAAAGATGAGCCGATGCCTGCTCGTCGAGAGTGCGGCGATCGAGCAGGCCGACACTTTCCGGCCAGGCCCGGCCGGCGCGTTCCGCGAGGCGTTTCGTGATGCGGCCGATATCGCGCAGCTCGCCCGCGCCGCGCACGTCCGCGTGGCTCGCGAGGATCTGCTCGACGAGCGACGTGCCGGAACGCGGCATCCCGACGATGAACACCGGCAGCTCGGAGTCGTTTTGCGAACGCGGCAGCCGGCTCATCGCATCCGCGCTGAAGCTCGCGATGAGCCGATCCACGACGTTTCGCCGCGCGTCGATGTCGAAGCGGGCGCGCCGCGCCGAGTTGGCCGCGGTACAACGCTCGAATGCGCGCTCATGCTCGCCCCGCCGATCGAGAATGCCGGCCAGGCTGAAATCGAGCACGATGCGCTGCTGATCGGACAGATCCTGCCGTGCATCGAGCTGCTCGAGCGATGCCTGCGCCTCCTGCAAGCGGCCGCTGCCGGACAGGAGCTCCGCGCGGCACAGCAGGATATCGGCATCCGCCTGCGTATCGAGCGGGTGCGCATCGAGCAGTGCGAGGCCTTCCGCGGCGCGGCCGGTGAGGTCCAGCAGGGCGGCAAGCCCCGCCAGCGCGGGCGCGTGCCGTGGCGCGAGCTCCAGCGCCTGCCGAAAGGCTCTCTCCGCCTCGTCGAGCTGTCCGAGCGTGCGTTGCGCGGACGCCAGGTTGGTCAGCGCATCGAGATGTCGGGGCGTTCGCGCCAGGACCCGGAGATAGGCGTCGACCGCCTCTTCGAGCTCGCCCTCGGCGTGGCAGGCCAGCGCGAGATTGTAGCGCGCGTCGGTGTCGTCGGGAGCAAGCGTCAACGCCTGCCCGAGGCTGATCATGGCCGCTCGATAGCGACCCTGCGCGTAAAGGGACTCGCCGAGCCCGCGATGCGCGAGCGCATCGGTCGGAGCGAGGCGCGCGGCTTCGCGATACGCGGCCGCAGCCGCGTCGAACGCTCCGAGACGCCGTGCGACATGCCCGAGATAGCGATGTGCCGGGCCGTTTCCCGGATCGAGGCGCACCGCCGCGCGCAGCGCCGACACGGCTTCCTCCAGTCGTTGCTGGTTGTTGAGCGCGCGCCCCAGCACCATATGGAAATCGGCGCGGCTGGCGTCGAGGTCGATCGCATGCCGCGCGGCGGCTTCGGCCTCCCCGGGGCGGTTTCCGGCGAGGCAGTCGAGCGCCCGCGCAAGCCAGGCCTCCGCATCGCGATTCGACGCCATGAATCTACTCCGGCCCGGCGTCGGCGGCGGGATCGAGGCGCGGCGGATCGAATACCGGGGCATGCCATGGCCACGCCTGGGCGGCGGTCTGGCCGGCACGGTAGCGAGCCAGGTTCTCCTCGAGCGCGGAGAGCAGGTCCGCGTCGGCGCCGGCGCGCTCGGCATCGATGACCTGCGACTGCAACTTCGCGGCTTCGTCGAAGCGGTCATTGGCCGCGAGCGCCATGGCCAAGGTCGCGGCCTGCTCCGGCTGCGGACGAGCGTCGTAGAGAAGGCGCGCGGCATCGAGCGCAGCGCGCCGCTTGCGCTCCCCCGCCGAGGCGCAGGTGGCATAGGCTCTCGCGAGCGCCTCGAGAATCTCGCCGGCGCGCGGATCGAGTTGCCGTGCTTCCTCCAGGGGCGGCTGGGCCTGCTCGCAGTCCCCTGCTCCGAGCCGTGCCAGGCCGAGGCGATAGCGCACGATGACGCCGCCCGGCTGGCGCTCACTGAGCTCCGCGAACTGTTCGGCTGCAGCGCTGAAATCGTGACGGCGCATCAGCGCATAACCCAGCATCAGGCGCGCGTTCGTGTACCCCGGGTCGAGCTCGACGGCCGTCCGGTATTGCGCCACCGCGGCGTCGGCATCGCCCGTTATGTCCAGCAGCGCGCCCTTACGATAGTGCGCTGGCGCATAGTCGGCATCCAGTTCGAGCGCTGCATTCACGTGCAACATGGCTTCCTGCGTTCGTCCCGCCGCGCCCAGCGCCTGCGCCAGGCTGACCCGCGCCGACACGTCGTTCGGCGCGACATCCACCGCCTGCTGAAATGCGTCGATGGCCTCGACCGCGCGATTCTCGCCCAGCGACGCGTAGCCCCGCTGCAGATAGTACTGGGCGCTCTGCGACAGTGCGTCCACGGACCCCACCAGCGGATCCGCAATGGCCGGATTACGGATTCCACGCTGCTCCATGAGCGCAAGCGCGCGATCGCGATTTCCCGTATGGCGGTTCGCCATCGCCAGCGGATAGTAGAGGCCGGTCGCCTGCGGCTCGAGCGCAAGCGCTTTTTCCAGCCAGCGGATTGCGGCTGCGTAATCCTTCTCCTGGAGGGCGACCCGGCCGAGGCCGGCGAGCGCGAAAGCCGAACGCGGCGATCGCTCGAGCGCATTTTCGAACGCCGTCCGCGCGGCCGCCAGCTCTCCGGCGGCCAGGTAAGCCTCGCCCAGGCGCAGGCGGGCCGCGGCATAGGCCGGATCGAGTGCCAGCGCGAGCACATAGTCGCCGGCCGCAGCTTGCACATCGCCCTGCTGCTGGCGCGCGTAGCCGAGCAGATAACGCCATTCGAACGCTTCCGGCGCGAGCGTGGCGGCGTTGACCAGCGCGCTCTCGGCCGCACCGGTCAATTGATGGGCGAGATACAGCTTGCCGAGGCGGCCGTAGGCGGCCGCGAGCCGGACTCCCGTCGCGCTCGCGCGACTTTCGTCGAAGGCTTTCCTCGCCTGCCGGAGCGCGTCGCTGACACTCGCCTCGAAATGCCGGGGATCGGGGTGCGACACCGGCATCAATTCGGGCTCCGCCGCGAGCGATGCCGCCGCGAAAACCGACGCGACCAGAACGTAACCGGCCCTGCTCATTCGCCAGGCGCCTGACCGGAGCCTTTCTCGAGCGTGTGATAAGCCCCCGGTTCGAGACCGGTCCATTCCTCGCTCGTTCCGTCGGGCCATTGCACACGCACGTGCTGCGGCGCTTTCGTGTCGCCGAGACCGAATAGAATGCGCGGGTCGTTCGCCGAGGCGTAGCTGCCGTCCGTGTGCACGCGGCGCCAATGCCTCGGATGGCCATCGATCACCAGTGACGCACGGGCGCCGATCACATCCCGTTTTCCCGATGCATCCGCGAGCCGTACGCCCAGCCAGGCATTTCGCGCCCCGACCTGATTGACGAGCAGGCGCGCCGGGCCGCTGTTGTTGCTCACCAGCACGTCGGTATCGCCGTCATTGTCGACGTCGCCGAAAGCCGCGCCGCGGCCGACCTCCTCGAGCGCGAACGCCGCCCCCGCCTGCCCGCTCACCTCGACGTAGCGGCTCTCGCCCTGGTTGCGGAACAGTTGATTGGCCTGCTTCAGCGGGTATACATCGCCCCTCGCCACCTGCGTCTCGATGAGCGTGACCGCGCCGTTGACGGCCAGCACGTCGAGCAGCCCGTCGTTGTCGTAGTCGATCCAGGCGGTGCCGAAGCCGGTGAACGGCAAGCTCGGCTGCGCGAGGCCGTGCGCTATGCTGCGGTCATCGAACCAGCCGTCGCCGTTGTTGACGTACAGCGTGTTCGTCTCGCGCGTGAGATGCGTCATGAACAGGTCGACGTCGCCGTCGTCATCGAAATCCTGCGCATCGACGCCCATGCTGGCCTGAGGCATGCCGTCCACGTTGACCGCGGCACCGCCGAGAACCGCCTCGTCCAGAAAGCTGCCGTCGCGCTGGTTTATCCAGAGCTGGTTCGGCATGCCGTCGTTGGCCACGTAGATATCCGGCCAGCCGTCATTGTTGAAATCGGCGGCGATCACGCCGAGCGCACCGCCGTACGCATCGGTAATGCCGGCGGCCTGCGAGACGTTCTCGAAGCGGCCACCGCCGAGGTTGTGATACAGCTTGTCGACCTGAGGCTCATAAACGAGCGGTGAGCAGTAGTCGCGCGCACTGGTCGTCGAGCGGCAAGGCTTGTGAGTCTCGAGCGTGTAGTCCACGTAATTGCCGACGTAAAGATCGAGCAGGCCGTCCCGATCGTAATCGACGAAGGCCGCGCTCACGCTCCAGTTCGTGCCGCTGATCCCCGACGCCGCGGTCGCGTCGCTGAATGTGCCGTCGCCGCCGTTGACGAGGAGCTGATTCGGTCCGAAATTAGTCACGAAAAGGTCGACATGTCCGTCGTTATTGACGTCGCCGGTTGCCACACCCATTCCGTATCCGGTGGCCTCGATGCCGGCCGCGTCCGTCACATCGGTGAAGCGCAACTCGCGCTTGCCATTCTTCGATACGCCGCTGTCATTGCGAAACAGGCGGTCGCTTAACGGCACGGCGCCCGGCGGCGGGAAGATCGTCTGGTCCGCCTTCCCCGGCGGCGCCAGCGGATTGCCCTGCACGAGGTAAGCATCGAGATCGCCGTCATCATCGTAATCGAAAAGCGCCGCGCCCGAGCCCATCATCTCGACGTACCAGAGCTCGCCGGTCATGCCGTTGAAATGGCGGAAGTGGAGGCCGCTGCGCTCGGCCGCATCGATGAACGGTTCATCGCCCGCCGCAGGCTGCAGGCATGTCGCAGCCAGTCCGGCGACAATCAGAATGCGCCTCATGAATCCTCCACCTCGTCGAGCAGATCGCGCAATGGACCGACATACGGCCCGTAGTTCCGATAACGGCCGACCGAGTGCGAATAGATCGGTTCGCGGACCTGGGCGAAGCTCGCCGTGACGACCCGGCGACCGAGCTTGTGGAACCCAAGGCAGGCCGGCTCCCACCCGAGCCCGAGAAACGCGATCATCCGTCGCGCCACGGGTTCGGGCTGCGACACGAGCTCCTCATAGTCGACATCCAGAATCGGCAGGTCGATCACCCCGCGCCAGTGCGTCATGATGCGCCGGTACAGGTTCGTATAGACCGCGATATGCTCGAGGCGATCCGTGAAGGCCAGCCCGCGGCTGGCGAAATGCTGGAAATAGCAGGACAGTCCCGTATCCAGCGGATGCCGCCGGCAGTGAATGATACGTGCACGCGGCAACAACAGCTCGATCAGACCCAGATTGAAGAAATTGGTCGGCAGCTTGTCCGTGACGCGCAGGATGCCTGCTTCGGGCGCCCCGCTTCTCTCGAGGTACTCGTCGGCGAATTCGGTCAGCTTCGCCGCCGTGGCCTTGCGCAGGCAATTCGGATAGGGCGCGCGGCTGTCGACGCGATCGCTCATTTCCCGCGCCAGCGCATACAGGTCGTTGCGTTCGCCGCAGGCGTGCACGGCGGAGTGCGCAGCAAGGATCTGCTCGACCAGCGAGGTGCCGGAACGCGGCATGCCGATGATAAAGACCGGCCGCTCGGAGACGTTGCGCGACCGCGGCAGCTCTTCGAACGTCGCCGGCGTGAAGAACCCGATGAGCGATTCGACGCCCGCCGCGAAGCCTTGCGGATCGAACCCCGGACGCCTGGCCGAGTTCGCCGCGCGGTAATGCGCAAAGGCACGCTCGTAATCGCCCTCCTCGTCATACATGTCCGCGACAGCGAAGTGGGCTCGCACGAGCTTTCCCGAGCGCTCATCCGTGGCGGCGATCAGATTGCGCAGCCGTTCGATCGCCTCGCCGCCGCGCCCGAGCCGGCGCAACAGCCGTGCGTGCGCGACGACCAACGCCTCGCCGGGCTGGCCCGTCATGAAAGGCTCGATCAGCGCAAGCGCCTCGGCATAGCGGCCGTCGACCTCCATGACGCCTGCCATGCCCGCCAGCGCCGCGCCGTGCGCGGGCTCGATGTCGAGGGCGGCTCGATAGCAGTCCATTGCCCCCGGCAGCTTGCCGCGGTCCCACAGCAGCCCGCCGAGGCGCACGTGCGCGTCGGCGAATCGCGGATTCTCTGCAATGGCGCGCCGATAGGCCGTGACCGCCTCGTCATGGCGGTCGAGGGCGTGCAGCAGGTCGCCCAGGTTGGTCCAGCCGGCGGCATCCTGTCGTTCGATCTCCAGGCCCCGCCGAAAGCACTCGACCGCATCCTCGGCGCGCCCCTGCTCGTTGCGCACGGTTGCGAGGTTGTGATGCGCGCGCGCGAAATCCGGAGCGATGCGCAATGCCTCGCTGAATGAAGCCGCTGCCCCCTCCAGCGCACCTTGCGCCCGCAGCACGTGACCCAGATGGTTGTGCGCCTCGGCAGAGCCCGGTTCGAGCCGCACCGTCTCGCGGAACGCCGCCGCCGCCTCGTCGAGACGCTGCAGATTGTTCAGCGAGCGCCCGAGACGGTCGTGCGCCTCCGCAAGCCCCGGATCGAGCGCAATCGCCTGGCGGAAGAACGCAATCGCTTCCTCGTAGCGACCCGCCGCGTGCAGCTCGACCCCCGCCGCGCAGAGCGCGCGAGGATCGGCCGGCGCGGCGGGATCAGTGATCACCATCATCATCGAGCGAATAGCCGAAATAGCGCACGTGCGGCGCGAGCCGCTCTTCGAGCGGCTCGAAATATTTCCGGTAGCGCTGCCAGCGATAACGGGCGTGCGTGTAGATCGGCTCCGTCACCTGGTGATAGCTGCTTGTCCGGATGCGGCCGCGCTCGCGCGCGCGGCGCGTGTAGTCGAGCGCGGCGTCGTCCCACGGCAGGCCGAGGAAATGTATCAAGCGGCGGGTTTCGCTTTCGAGGTCGTCTATGAGGCGTTCGTACCGGACCACGTGATGCTCCGGCTTCAACGTGGATACATAGAGCTGCCAGAGGCGCATCACCTTGTCGTAGATGAGGACGGTATCTTCGAGCGTGAAGAAATTGGCGAAAGCGTCGGTCAGGTAAAACTGTTGCATGAAGCCGCTCAGGCAGACGTCGCAGGGATGGCGTAGCGAGAAAACGATCCGCGCCTGCGGGAACAGCCGCCAGATGAGTCCCGCGTGGACGGTGCGGATCGGCAGCTTGTCCACGATCAGCATGCCCGGCTGGCGCTCGATGTGCCGCTCGAGCTCGCCAAAGTACACCTCGCGCAATTCCTCGATATCGGTCCCCGACAACACCGGCAGCGCGCCCGGAAAGCCGGCGGCGTGGTTCTTCTCCAGAAACGCGATCACCGCATCGAGGGTCGGCTTCTCCTCCAGCGTGCGGATGCGCGGATGTCCGTCGAGCAGCAGGTCCGTCAGTGTCGTCCCGGAGCGGGGGAACCCCATCAGAAAGACGGGCGTTTCGGCGGCTGCCACAGGTTTCGGCGGCGCCCAATCGGCGAGCCGGGCGTTCGCGAAACACGCATACAGGTCGTTGATCTGTTGCAGGAACCCTTGTGGATCCACCTGACGCATCCGCTCACTGCTCGCGCCGAGCCGGTTCGCCTGCGAGAAATGACCGTATGCCGCATCGACGTCGTTGCGCCGGTCGAAAAGCCGGCCGAGCTCGAAGTGAAACTGCTGTGCGAGACGCGGAGGCAACACAGTCAGATCGACGCCCTGCAGCCGTTCGACGGCCGCGTCGCTGTCGCCGACGCGCCGATCGTGCCTCGCCGCCTCGAGAATGACACGCGGATCGTCGGGCGAAAGCGCCAGGGCGCGCGCCAGCGCGCGCCGCATGTCCTCGAGCCGGCTGACCCGTTCGTAGAGGGCGGCGAGTTCCGCCCAGGCCTGCGCGTTATCGGGCTCGAGCTCGAGCGCCTTTCGCAGCTCGGTTTCCGCTTCGTCGATGCGCTGCAATTCGCTCAGCAGGAGGCCGAGCTTCAGGCGCGCCTCGGCGTTTCCGGGCTCCAGTGCGAGCGCCGCGCGGTAACCCGCCTCGGCCTTGTCGAGCTTGCCGAGCGCGGGCCAGGCCATGCCGAGCAACAGGTGTCCGCGGGCGTCGCGGACATCCAGCCGCACCGCTCGCTCGAAGCACTCGATCGCCCTCCCGGGATCGCCGAGCGCCATGTGCACGATGCCGAGATTGTGATGCGCGGGCGTGGAACCCGGATCGATGCGCAGCGCTTCGCTGAATGATGTCGCCGCCTCTTCAAGCGCGCCCTGCGCCCGCAGGACGTGACCGAGATGGTTGTGTGCCTCGGCAGAGTCCGGCTCGAGTCGCACCGCCTCGCGGAAGGCCGCCGTCGCCTCGTCGAGACGCCGCAGATTGTTCAGCGAGCGGCCGAGACGGTCGTGCGCCTCGGCGAGCCGCGGATCGAGCGCAATCGCCTGCCTGAAGAGAGCAATTGCTTCCTCGTAGCGGCCCGCCGCGTGCAGCTCGCTCCCCGATGCGCATAGCGCATGCGGATCGGCCGGCGCGGCGGGATCAGTGATCGCCGTCATCATCGAGCGAATAGCCGAAATAGCGCACGTGCGGTGCGAGCCGCTCGAAGTACGGCTCGAAATATTTCCGGTAGCGCTGCCAGCGATAGCGCGCATGGCGGTA
>JBOIDB010000135.1:0-30795 GCA_050740235.1 Gammaproteobacteria bacterium | reverse complement strand
CCACGCTGCTCCGTCGCGGATCTGCTGGTAATCGCCGTCAAGGGCACCGCCTGAGCCGTATCGGGTCGCCTGCGACCCTTTGAGAATTGCGCAGTCTACCGTGCCTGCTCGCGCCGAATCAAAACGGCGCCGCGCGCCTGCGAATTCGCCCGGCAAGGGAAATCTGCGGGCGGCGAATTTTGTAGTGTTGCAGCAACAAACACCGGCAGAGGTTCGCTGCAATGACGCGCAGCGACCCGCAGCTCATGGGAGAGGTCGCGGCGACGGACGCGCATTTCGCCAGTCGCAGCTACTTCGATCTCACGGCCGCTGCGACGTTTTTCGACAACTACACGCTGCGAGTGGGAGCCAATAACCTGCTTGACAAGGACCCGCCGCTGCTGCTCGTGGGCCGCGCCAGGCACCTGACGCACGCAGTCGAGCGGCTGCGTGTGGGCATGGGTCGATCGAACCTCCGTTCAGGACGACTGTCCGCGGTTGTATTCGCCGATCGCCTGCGTCGCCGTGCGAATCAGATCGCGCTCGGCGTCGCTCAGATAGGGATTCCAGACGTCGAATATCAGCACGGCGCGGGGCACATCGCTGTCGTTCCAGGCCTCGTGCTCCACCGTGTCGTCGAATACCCAGGCTTCGCCGGGCCGCCACTCGCGGATTTCGGCGCCGACCCGGAACCTGCAGCCCGGCGGAATCACGAGCGGCACGTGAACCGTCAGGCGCGTGTTGGTCACGCCGGTGTGCGGCGGTATGCGCGTCTTCGCATCGAGGATGGAGAAAAAGGCGTTCGGACCGTGCTCGGGCACATCGGCCAGCGGGACGGCGCCGAGCGCCGCGGCCGTCACCGGGCAGCGTGACAGATGCTCCTGATCGGCCGCACCTTCGCGCCACAGGTAGAACGCGCTCCAGCGCCTGGACTCGTTGAGCTCCGCCCACTGATCCAGCGGCACGCCTGCGGGATGTCGGACATACGGCTCCATGTCACCCGAGTCTTCGGTGAAGACGCGCTCGAACTCGGTCCGGATGTCCGCCGTGGCCCACTCGACGGCATCGAGCCACGGAAAACCGTCACGCGCATAGAATTCGTACGCAGGCAGGTGGGGAAAGTACATGAACGTCGGCCGCGGCCGGTACAGGCGCCGTTGGCCAGCCATGATTTGCAGGCAATGGTCGAAGCGCTCCTGGTGCTCGCCCGCATGCTGCTCGCGCACATCCTTCAGGCACTTCTCGACGAACGCGGCCCGCGTCACATTGATCTCATGCACGACTTCGGCGCCTCGCTGCAACACGGAGCGAAGGCTCTGCGGTAATTGCGTGCCGCGCGGAACGGCGGCGAGCGCGCGTTTATAGAAAGTCGCCGCTTCCCGGCGCCTGTCCCGGCGTTCGAGCAGGGAGCCCGTCTGCAACAGCGCGAGCACGTGGCGGGGATCGAGCTCGAGCGCCCGCTCGAGCGCATTCATGGCTTCGTCGAACTGACCGAGCTGGATACAGGCGGTAGCGAGATTGACCCAGAACGCCGGGTTCGCATCGTCCTGGCCGATCGCCCGCTCCAGAAGCGGCCGCGCGGCGGCAGCCTCACCTCCGTTGATGGCATGCACGGCGGCGACGTTCAGCACCAGCGGGTCGTCCGGCGCGGTCGCCTGCGCTTGTGCGATCAGGCGCGCAGCTTCTTCGCGTTGGCCCGAAGCGTTGGCGCGCTCGGCGTTTCTGACGAGCTGGCGAAGCTGGTCGGCGGATTCGACGTTCATGGCACGATGGATGAGGCGTTCGTCATCGGCACTTGTATACCGGCGTCGATCGACCCGGAAGCCGGGTGCAGATATACGTCTGCGCACCGACCTGGGCCTCGATCGTCCGCGGGATCTCGGGACGCTGCGCGGGAAGTGTCGGGCCGCGGCTGCAGCCCCAGGAAATGAGTGCGAGAAAAATCAGGGCCGTCGAGACTCGCATATCAATGAAAGTCGGTGAGATTCGGGAAAGCGCATTCACAGTGTAACCCGGATGCAGCGGTGATTGGACCGCCGCCGGACGGGGCAACGGTTTGCCGCGACAGCTCATTCCCATCTCAACCCGAAAGGATCGAGGTCCAGCTCTACGGTTTTGAAGCCTTCTCCTGCCGCGGTCGTGCGCAAACGCTCGAGGCAGCCTGGCTCGGTCGACAATGCGATGCCGACGTCGCCGCCGCCGGCACCGCTTGGTTTGTAGACGGCGCCCGCGCCGGCGGCCATGTGCCTCAAGTGTTCGTGCCCGGCGCTCATGATGCCGATGCCGCAGTACCTGTCGAATGCCTCGAGGGCGCCGGCGTATGCGTCGATCGACGCCAACAGCTCGCCGGTGCTCCCGGCGCGCATGGCCTCACGGCCCTGCCGGGCGATGTCCGCCATCGCCTGGCAGTGCGTGAAATAGCCCTGGACGTCTGACGCGCGGGCGCGCTCGAGCGCCTTCAGCAAGCGCCGCGTCGATGCGGAACGGCCGCTCCAGAGACAGAGCATGCGCAAATCTTCCGGCCACGTCAGCGGTTCGACGCGCACCGGCATTGCGTCCGCCGGACGCTCGAAGGCGATGAGCCCGCCGAACAGACTCGCAGCGACATCCAGGCCGCTTCCGGCGCCATTCTGGAAATCGGCGTGCATGGCGAGCAGACGCGCGAGCATGCCCCGGCGATCGTCCGCGATCCCGGCGGGGCCCGCGTGCTGCGCGAGTGCGGCGGCCAGCGCAACCGTCAACGCCGCGCTCGAGCCGAGCCCCAGCTTGTGCGGACCATCGAAGAATACGCGCGTGTCCAGGCTGATATGGAAAGGGCGGTGCGCGGCAAAATCGAACGCGGCGTCGGCGGCGAGGCGCTCGAGCACGAATTCGAACAGCGAATAGTGTTGCCGGCACGCCTTAGCTTGAGTCTGCCACACGATGCGACCCGACGGTTCGATCGTGAAATCCGCGGCTTGCTCAGCGAACTCCGGCGCGTCGATCCGGCAGTGGTCGCCCGACCGGGCCTCGACGCACACGCGTGCGCGCCGGTTCACGGCCGCAACGAGCGCCGGCGCGCCGTCCAGCACGGCGTATTCGCCGAGCAGCACGAGCTTGCCGGGCGCAGACGCTCGGACGCTCATGCCAAACGGCTGACGACGCGCGCGCCGGCTCCGAGGTCGCTCGTGATCACCTGCAACACGCCGGCAATGCCGCCGAGAGCAACCGAGACTTTTTCGACGGCTTCCGGCAGGCATATGGCTTTCACCTGCGGACCCGCGTCGATCGTGTAGAAGACCGGCGTGCCCGCCGCGCGCAATCCGCGCACGGCCTCCATGCATGCAACAGTCGTCTGGTTCCAGTAGATCAGCGGCGGGCGGGCGGCCAGACCGAGCGCGTGCATCTTGAGGCAACTGTGCTCGCTGACGGCGGCGAGCGCGCCGAAGTCGCGTGTCATCACGGCGCGGCGCGCAAGAGTGAGATCAGCACCGGAACCCTGTACCCACGCCCCATAGTAAGGCGATGAGGCAGCCGTTGCGCGCATGCCGTCGGTGGAGCCGACCGCCTTGGCGGCCACGGACGTCACGGCGATGACGACGGCGAGGGGCCAGTCGTGCGCATCGAGCAAGGGTCGCGCCACCGCATCGGTGCCGTCGTCGCGCTCGCCGCGAGCCATCTCGACGAATCCGCCGAAGATCGAACGGGCGGCCGAGCCCGATCCGCGCCGCGCATACATCGAAAGCGCCCGCGGCGTCAGCTCGAGACCGAGCGCCGCATTCGCCGCGACGACCAGGGCAGCGAATCCCGCGGCCGACGAGGCGAGCCCGGCAGCCGTCGGAAAATCGTTCTCCGTCTCGATCGACACGCGCATGCGCGTTCCGGCCAGCGCGCGCATCGGGTCGAGGCAAGCGCTGATCCGCGCAGCGCAGGCCGGCGAGCCGTTCAGGGAAAACCGGTCCGAATGCAGCGACGCGTCGAAAACGACCCGCGTACGCGTATGCAACGCGTCCAGCGTGATGGAAAGCGAGCCGACCGCAGGCAGGTTGAGCTGTTCGTTGCGCTTGCCCCAGTACTTGACGAGCGCGATGTTGGGCTGCGCCACTGCAGTGGCCGCTTTCAGTGAATTTCCGCTCATGAGGTCATTGTAAGGGCGGAATCCCGGCCTGGCCGGGTGAAACGGGCGTCATTGTAGGGCCAACCACGCCGACGAAACGGACAAACGCGCTGACATCCGGTGCGTGGTTGCCTGCGATCCAAATCATCGACAGTGAAAAGGCCTCTTCACGGCGCCAATCGGAGAGTGCCCTACAGATAGCCATTGTCGCGAAACCATGTCACCGCGTCGCGAATGGCGAGCGAGGCCGGGCGTGACTCGTATCCGAGCATTTCCGCGGCTTTCCTGCTGGAGAAGTACATGCGTTTGCGGGCCATGCGAACGCCGTCGAGGGCAACGGCAGGCCTGCGGCGGCCGACCCTGGCCCAGGCTTCGGCCAGCACGGCGACAGTCACCGCGACGCCGTACGGCAGTTTCATGCGCGGCGCCGGCCGGCCGGTCAGCGCGGCGACTTCGGTGAGTATCTGCCGCAGGCTCAGGTTGTCTCCGCCCAGGATATACCGTTCGCCGGGCACGCCACGCTCGAACGCCAGCAGATGGCCGGTCGCGACATCGTCGACGTGCACGATATTGAGCCCGGTGTCGACGTACGCGGGCATTCGGCCGCGCGCCGCGTCGACGATCATGCGCCCCGTCGGTGTCGGCTTGACATCGCGCGGCCCGACCGGCGCGGTCGGATTGACGATGATCACCGGCAAGCCGTGCTCGCGCGCCAGCGCCAGGACTTCACGCTCGGCAAGGAACTTCGAGCGCTTGTAGTGACCGATCATGTCGTCGAGTGTGGATAGGGTGGTTTCGTCCGCGGGCGCGCCGTCGTCGTTCAGCCCGAGGGTCGCGACGCTGCTCGTATGGACGATGCGACGCACGCCGGCCCGCGCCGCGGCCTGCATGATTTCGCGGGTGCCATCGACATTGTTGCGATAGATCTCGCGGGGATCGGCCGCCCAAAGTCGATAGTCGGCTGCTGCGTGAAACAGCGCATCGCAGCCGGCGAGAGCGCGGTCGAGAGAAGCCGTGTCGGTCAGATCGCCGTGGATGGTTTCGACCGGCATGGCATCGAGATTGCGCAGGTCGCTAGACGGGCGTACCAGTGCGCGCACGCGATGTCCTTCCGTGAGGAGCCGCCGCAGCACGGCGGAGCCGACGAATCCGGCCGCGCCGGTCAGCAGGGTGGTCATCGGACCGGTGCGCCGAGACCCGCGTCGAGGCGCGCCGCGACGCGGGTCAAAGTACGATGCGCGGCGCCGAAACCGATGCCGGCTGATACCAGCGCTGCAATGTGAGCGGGATGACGCGCGATGTCGCGCAGCAGGGTACCGGCGCGCCAGCGATATTCGGCATCGAGCACGATCGGCAACTTGTCCGATGCGCGGTCGGCGACGGCCCGGATCGCGACGAACGGCAGCCCGGCCGCCGCGGCTACCCGGCCGACGGGGCCGCTCTCCATGTCGGCGGCCGCGGCGCCGCTCAGGCTTCGCGCACGGGATTTGGCTTCCGGCGTGTCGAGTATCCGTTGAGTCTGCAGCAAGGCGGCGGGGCACGGATGCAGCGTTTTGAGACGAGCCCGCAGAATGTTGCGCCAGCTCGAATCCGTAGCGAAATGAGCTCCGCTATCGATGACGGTCTCAGGGAGCAGCAGGGCGCCGCGCGCCAGATCGGGATCGAGCGCGACGGCAATGCCCCAGCTCACCAGCGCTCGCGCGCCGCCCTCGACCAGCGCCTGCGCGGCGGCTTCGGCGCGCCGCGGACCGATGCCCGCCAACTGGATTCGCATGCGCCCACCGGCTTCGACCCGATCCGTCACGGCGGTCCCGCGCCCGCCGAGGCTGCGCGCCTCCATGCGCATCGCGACCACCACGCCGGTGAAGCTCAAGTGGCGATCCCGCTCCCGGCCGGAAGACGTGAAACCGGATCGGCAGTCAGGTTGCGATACTTCGCCAGTGCCCACAGGGGGAAGTACCGGCTGTAACCGTGGTACTTGAGATAAAAAACGCGCGGGAAGCCCGGAGCGGTGAAAGCTTCGTCGCGCCAGAGTCCGTCCGGCCGGCGCGTGCGCAGGAGATATTCGATGCCGCGCCGTACTTCCGCGCAGCCGGCCTCCCCGGCGCTCATCAGGCCGAGCAACGCCCAGGCCGTTTGAAACGACGTGCTGGCCCGGCCGCGCGCGGCAAGCGACGGATCAGCGTAGCTGTCGTTGTCCTCGCCCCAGCCTCCGTCGATGCGCTGGGCGCTCTTCAGCCACGCGACCGCGCGTGCGACATCCGGCCTTTCCGTTTCGCGCGGCGCGTGCTCCAGCGCGGCGAGCACCGACCACGTTCCGTAGATGTAGTTGGTGCCCCAACGACCGAACCATGCGCCGTCGCGCTGCTGTTCCTTGCCGAGAAAGTCGAGCGCCGAAGCGAGTGCCGGCCGGTCGGCTTCACGGCCGAGCAGCGCGAACAGCATGACGCAGCGGGCAGAGACGTCGGCCGTCGGCGGGTCGAGCAGCGCGCCGTGATCCGCGAACGGGATCTCATTCAGATATTCATGATCATTGTCCGCGTCGAACGACGCGAACCCGCCGTTGCGCGACTGCATGCCCTTGAGCCAGTCGGAGGCACGTTCTGCGGCGCGACGGTGCTCGTCGCCGGTCAGCAAAGCGATAGCCGCCGCCGCCGTGTCATCGAGGTCGGGATAATGTGGATTCTCGAACTGGAACGGCCAGCCGCCGCCCGCCAGCGTCGCGCGACTCTCGCGCCAGTCGCCGGGCACCTCGAGCAGTTGCCGGTCCGCGAGCCAGGCACACGCGGCAGTCACGGGCGCAGACTGCGGAGGGCCGCGATCGACTTCCTGAATCGCGAGGCACGCCAGGGCGGTATCCCAGACCGGCGACACGCAGGGTTGGCAATAGGCACGCGTCCCGTCCGAGACGAGCAGCGCCTGAAGCGCACGACGGGCTTCGATCGCCAGCGGGTGATCGTCGGCATAGCCGAGGGCGGCCAGCGCCTCATAGGCGTTGATCATGGCGGGAAATATCGCGCCGAGGCCGCCGGCGCCGAGCCGTGCGAGGATCCAGTGCTCGGCTCGCGCCAGCGCGTGCCGTCGCAGCCGGCGCGGGATGAGCGGATCCAGCTTGCGCGCAAGCCGTTCGAAGCCGATCAACGCGCGGTTCAACCGGGAGCGGACCGGAAACCAGTCGCGCTCTATGTCGGGCGGTCTTACGAACAGCTCGCGGACGCCTGTTGCGCGGGGGTTCTTCGCTTGCGCCTTCATGGTGCAGAGCACGAGCAAGGGCACCATGACCGTGCGCGACCAGTAGGAGACCTTGCTCAGGTGAAACGGAAACCAGCGCGGCAGCAGCACGATCTCCACCGGCAGATACGGCACGCCGCGCCACGGTATCTGCGAGAACTGGGCGAGCATGATGCGGGTGAAGACATTCGCCCGCGCGGCGCCGCCGCGCGACAGAATGAGCTCGCGCGCGCGATGCATGTGTGGCGCGGACGGATCGTCGCCGGCCAGCTTGAGCGCGAAGTAAGCCTTCACCGAGCAGCTCATGTCCGCGGCGCCGCCGAAGTAGAGCGGCCAGCCACCGTCCGCCTGCTGGCGCTCGCGCAGATAGACCGCGAGCTTCGCCTGCAGGCCCTCGTCGATCTGATCCATGAAGTGCATCATGAGCACGTATTCGGCGGGGATCGTGCAGTCCGCTTCGAGCTCGAACGACCAGTACCCTGCCTCGGCCTGATCGGAGAGCAGGGCCTCGCGTCCGGCGGCGATCGCGGCATCGAGCAGGCTGCCGGCCACTGCTGCCGGCTCGTTCGACAAAACAGGCGAGCGCGAACCACGAATCATGGAGATATCAGTCTAACCCGCATGAGCGCCGCCTGGCCCGTTCAGTACACGATCAGGCTCTCGACCGTCCGGCCGTCCAGGCGCGCGCGGCCGTCGAGGAACGCCAGCTCGATGAGGAATGCGCAGCACGCGACGGTGCCGTGCTGCCGCTCGACCAGCTCGACCGCCGCGGCGGCCGTGCCGCCCGTCGCGATGAGATCGTCGACGACGGTATATCGACTGCCCGGCGAGATCACGTCGGCGTGCAGCTCGAGTCGATCCTCGCCGTACTCCAGCTGGTAGGTCACGGCAACCGATTCCCGCGGCAGCTTGCCGCGCTTGCGCAACAGGTGGAGCGGCAGGCCGAGCTCGAGCGCGACCCCGGCGCCGAAAAGAAAGCCGCGCGACTCGACGGCGAGGATGCCGCACGCTTCGGCCGGCGCGATGCGCGCGGCGAGCGCCTTCACGGCATACGCAAAGGCCGCCGGCTCCTCGAGGAGCGGCGTAATGTCCTTGAATATCACGCCCGGACGGGGAAAGCCGGGCACATCGCGGATGAGGGTGCGCAGATTTTCGTGCGTCATGATGGCATCAGGCCGTATCGTTTTTGAGCTTACGGTACCATGCACCACATGATTGTAGAGTGGATTTCAATCCTCCATCGCGTCAGCCGCAAGAAACGGATCCGGAAGAACGAACGACAATGGCACGGCCCGGAGTAGCGCGAAGGTCGAATCGCCGACGCAAGCTGGGTCCCGGTTTCGCGGTGCGAACCGCCAATCTGGCCGGCGCCCTGCTGCAGGGTTCCGGCCTCACGATCGTCGGCCTGGATGCCGAGGAGCTGCTCGAAACGGCGCGCAGGCGCACCGGCCTCGAGGATTTCGGCAACGAGGATTTTCGCGCGCCGCTCGAGACCTTGCTCGATTCCTGCGAACGCGAGGCCGGGCTCACGCTGGTCGGCCGCCTTGCGGCCCGCAGCTATATTCTGCAATTGCTCGCCGCGCGACTCAGAATGCATCGGGACCGCCACCGCGAGCCGCGCATCCCGGAACAGGCCATCTCCCGGCCGATCTTCATTACGGGCCTGCCTCGCAGCGGCACCACGCTGCTGCATGGCCTGTTTGCGAGCGATGCGGCGAATCGCGTGCCGCTGACATGGGAAGTGATGTTCCCGTCACCGCCGCCCCGCGGTTCCGCAGGAGACCCGCGCATCGAGAAGACCGACCGGCTGCTGGGCTGGATCGAGCAGCTTGCGCCGGAATTCAAGCGCATCCACCCGGTCGGCGCGATGTTGCCGCAGGAATGCATCGCCATCACCGCGCACGATTTCGCCAGCATCGAATTCAACACGCTGTGGCGAGTGCCGGCCTATCAGTCGCGCCTGGAGCATGACGAGCCTCGCGGCGCTTACCGGTTCCACCGGCGATTCCTCCAGAATCTCCAGCACGGACGCGCGGGCGAGCGCTGGGTGCTCAAGGCGCCTGCGCACCTTTTTCATCTCGAGGCCCTGTTCGCCGTCTACCCCGACGCGCGCGTGATCCAGACGCATCGCGATCCACTGGCGGTAGCGGCGTCCATTGCGAGCTACGGGACGGTGCTGCGCGCCGCGTTCAGCGACGCCGTCGACGCGCACGAGGTCGGCACATGGATGTGCGAGTTCTGGGCGCGCGGCGCCGATCGCGCTCTGGACTACCGCCGTGCGCATGGCGAGCGCGAAGTCCTCGATGTGCATTTCGCCGAGCTCTGCGGCGATCCCGTCGCGACCGTCCGGCGCCTTTACGGGCAACTGGGAATGAAGCTCGAGCCGGCCGCCGAAAACGCCATGCGCGGCTATCTGGCCGAGTATCCTATGAATCGTCACGGCCGGCATCGCTACTCGCTCGAGCAATTCGGTCTCGAGCCGAACGCCGTCAACGAGCGCTTCGCCGGCTACCGAGAGGCGTTCGATTTGTGATGCTGGTAGACTCATATTGCGCTCGCAAAGCAAGGAGCTGCCGATGACCGATAAACCTTTCCTCACCGATATCAAGACATTGCGCGAGCGCGCCCGCGCGCATATGCAGCGCGGCGCGGTCACGCACAGCTATGGCGCCGATCCCAAGGTCGTCACCGACGTGCTCAACGCTGCGCTCGCGACGGAGCTGGTCTGCACCCTGCGCTACAAGCGCCACTATTTCATGGCGACGGGTATCAACGCCCAGAGCGCCGCCGACGAATTTCTCGAGCATGCCAACCAGGAACAACAGCATGCGGACCAGATCGCCGCGCGCATCGTGCAGCTCGGCGGCGCGCCCGACTTTTCGCCGGAAGGCCTTGCCACGCGCAGTCATGCGGAATACGTGGAAGGCGATTCGCTGGTCGACATGATCAAGGAAGATCTCGTCGCCGAGCGTATCGCCATCGACAGCTATCGCGAGATCGTCGCCTGGCTGGCCAACGACGATCCCACGACGCGGCGCATGATGGAGGAAATCCTCGCCGTCGAGGAAGAGCACGCCGAGGACCTGCTCGGCCTGCTCGACGAATACAACCCCTGAATGGAGTCAGACCGCCATTTCGTGCGAGCATCATCGACACGGCAGCATCACGGGCAAAATGGCAGTCTGACCCCTGACGAAGGGGTGCCGACCGTCGGCTGGCGGGAATGGGTCGGGCTGCCACAGCTCGGCATCGAGCGCATCAAGGCGAAGATCGACACGGGCGCGCGCAGCTCCGCTTTGCATACATTCGAAATCCAGACCTTCGAGGAAGAAGGCCGCCCGCGGGTACGGTTCGGACTGCACCCGCGGCAATACCGCGATCGGCCGGTGCGCTTCTGCACGGCGGACATCGTCGACCGCCGTCCGGTGACTGATTCCGGCGGCCACACCGAAGAGCGCATCGTGATCGTCACGGTCGTCACGCTCGGCGTCATGAGCTGGCCGATCGAGGTCACGCTCACGGCACGCGACAACATGCGCTTCCGCATGCTGCTCGGCCGCACGGCGCTGCGCCGGCGCCTGCGCGTCGACCCGGGGCGTTCCTACGTGCTGGGGCGGCGACGCCGCAGTTCCCGGTCGCCGCCGGGGGCGTAGGTGGAGGTTGGCCCGCATGCCGACAGGTAGGGGGAAAAAACAGCGGTCGGCCGCGCCGGACGCGGACGCTCTGAAAATCGGCGGCACCGCGATTCCGCCGGGTTCGCGGGCCACAGTCGAGATCCCGGTCGCCGATCTCTATACCCACACCTCGCTGACCATGCCGGTGCACGTGGTAAACGGGCGCCACGCCGGGCCCACGCTGTTCGTTAGCGCCGCGGTCCACGGCGACGAGATCAACGGCGTGGAGATCATCCGCCAGCTGCTCAAGCTGCGCGCGCTCCGCGCGCTGCGCGGCAGCCTGATCGCAGTGCCGATCGTCAACGTGTTCGGATTCCTCAACCTCACGCGCTATCTGCCCGACCGGCGCGACCTCAACCGCGCGTTTCCCGGCAGCGAACGCGGCTCGGTCACCGCGCGGCTGGCCAATCTCTTCGCGGCGGAAATCGTCGCCAAGGCCGACTGCGGCATCGACCTGCATACCGGCGCCGTGCATCGCGCGAATCTGCCGCAGATCCGCGCGGACCTCGACGATCCCCGCACCCGGCTGCTCGCCGAGGCGTTCGGTGTGCCGGTGCTCATCAATGCGACGGTGCGCGACGGCTCGCTGCGCGAGTTCACCGCCGAGAACGGCATCCCGATGCTGCTTTACGAAGCGGGCGAGGCGCTGCGCTTCGACGAGCTTTCGATCCGCGCCGGGTTGCGTGGCATACTGCGGGTCATGCGCGAGCTCGGCATGCTGGCGCGAGGCCGGCAGCCCAGGCCGGCGGTGGCCCCCGTAATCGCGCGGTCCAGCTCGTGGATCCGCGCGCCGGCGAGCGGTATCGTGCGAACCGTCACGGCGCTCGGCGCGCACGTAAAGAGAAACGAGACGCTCGGCGTCGTCAGCGATCCGTTCGGCGTCAGCGACATTCCGATTGCCGCGCCGTTCGCCGGCATCGTCATCGGCTGCAACAATCTGCCGCTGTCGCACGAGGGCGACGCGCTGTATCACGTCGCCCGATTCGAGAGCACACGCGAGGCGGCGCGATCCGTGGCCACGTTTCACAGCGGCATCAGCGACGAAACGGACTAGCGCAACACAAATCGAACAGTTTTTGTGGTGCCGGGTGGGCAGCGCTGCGCGCGTCCTTTGGCCCGCTAATTGCTGATATGATCATCGGCGACTCGAAAAAATGCCGGTTTCTTCGCGCCACGGATCGCTCAGGCGTAGTATTTTATAGCCTATAATCCAAATAGTTATGCGGTTTACCTCAACGCAATTCTATTACGTGGATCGGCCGTGAACGGCGCCAAGCAGGCAGGCGGTCGCGGCGACAGCAGTGTCGGGTCGGGGTCCTCGCGGGAACAGATCGCGGGCTTCGAAGCGGCCCTGCGCGCGTATCTGCGCAATCAGCTCGATTTCCCGGCGCTGCGCCAGGAGCTCGAGGACGCTTTGTATGCTGATCTGTCCTGCGCGCCGCTGACCCTCGACCTCATCGAGGAACTCTATCAGCAGGGCACATTGCCGCCCCGGCCGTACACGGCCCTCAAGGACGATGTGGAGAAGACCATTGCGGAGGAATCCGGCAGGACAGAGGTCCTCTCGGATTTCGAATCGAGTGTGCCGCCGGAAGGGCTTCCCGCCGCCGAACCTGCAGTCACGGTCCAGCGGCCGCAGGAGGATGCCGGGGGCGACCGCACGTTGCCGATCGGGCGCGCTGGCATTCATCCGACGGTCGAACGAAAGGCTGCGGCCGAGGCTCCCGAGGCCGGATCTGCCGCCGATCGTACCTTGCCGATCCGACGCTCCGGCGCACCCGCGATACAGGGCGCGCCCGCCGCGAAACGCCCCGCGGCCGCTCCCAAGGCCACCCCCGGGCCTTTCGAAGCCGGACACGTCCTGCGCAACCGATTCGTGCTCCAGTCGCGGATCGGTGCGGGCGGCATGGGCATCGTCTACCGTGCCCTCGATCGCCGCAAGCAAGAGGCGCACGACGGCAATCCGTACGTCGCGCTGAAAATCCTCCGTCACGAATTCCGCCAGCGGCCCGACTCACTGAGCTCGCTGCAGCAGGAAGCGCTCAAGGCGCAACGCCTCACGCATCCGAACATCGTCAACGTTTTCGATTTCGATCGCGACGGCGACGCGGTGTTCATGACCATGGAGCTGCTCGAGGGCGAGTCCCTCGCGCGTCTCATGAACCGCCTGCATCCCCGCCGCCTGCCCGGGGAGCAGGCCATGGCGATCATCGCGGGCATGGCGCGCGGACTGGCCTACGCGCACGAGCAGAACATCATTCATTACGACTTCAAGCCCGGCAACGTGGTCCTCACGCACGACGGGCGAATCAAGATCCTCGATTTCGGCATCGCCCGCGCGGCACCCGAAGACACGCTGTACACGTTCGATTCGGGTCAGCTGAATGCCATGACCCCCGCCTACGCGAGCTGCGAGATGCTCCAGGAAGGCGAGCCCGACCCGCGCGACGATATCTACGGCCTCGCGTGCGTCTCCTACGAACTGCTGGCCGGGCGTCATCCGTTCAACCGCCAGTCCGCGGTGCGCGCGCGCCAGCAGAAGATGAAACCGCCACGCATCAAGGGGCTCAAGCGCGCGCAGTGGAAAGCGCTGGAAAGGGGGCTGCGATTCACGCGTGCGGACCGCACACCGAGCGCAGGTCAATTCCTGCTCGATATCCAGGATGGCTCGACGACGAAGCCCGAGGCGGAGGTCGCCTACAGCGGTCTGGTCAAGCGCCCGCCGCCATTGCCGCGAAAGGGCAAGGGACTCGGCGTGCTGGTGCTTGCGGCCCTCGTGGCGGTCGGAGCTTATTTCGCGGATGCCTTCTTGCAGTGGTTCGAGACCGATCGGGAAACGCCGCCCGGCGAGCTGACCGGCCCGCCGGCGGATACCGAACAGGGCGCTGCGCCGGAGGAGGCGCGCACCGGGGATCCTGCCGAACCCGAGCTGGAGACCATCGAGCCCGTGCCGGATCCGACGATCGTCACCACCGATGAGCGAGCACCTGCGGCCGAAACCGAAGCAGCATCGCTGCCCGCGGAGCCCGACGCGCAGCCGGCGCCCGAGGGCGTAGCGGGAGGGCCCGCGACGACGACGCAAGACGCATCGCCTCCGCGTCCGGAGACCGGAGAGGCCGCCACGGAGCCGGCGACGCCGGAACCGGCGGCCGAGGACACATTGCCGGCGGCCGAGCCGGAGGCGGGCACCGCCGTGATCGCGGAAGCGCCCCCGGCTATCCCGCCGGGCCCCGGCCGCATCGCTTTCGCGCGGCGGGATTACTCCATCAATGAAAGCGGCAGCGTGCTCGTGATCGAGGTCACGCGCGAAGCCGGCGCGACGGGCGAGGTCGCCGTAGCGTTCGCAACGGACGACGGCTCGGCCAAGGCCGATCGCGATTTCGGCCGCTTCGATCTGAGCGTGCTGACCTTCGCGGAAGGGGAGATGCGGCGCGAGCTGTACGTGCCGATCGTTTCCGATGCGCTGGTCGAGGATGACGAGACGTTCTACGTGACTCTCATGAATCCGTCCGGCGGCGCCGAGCTCGGCGAATTCACGACGGCGACCGTGACGATAGGCGACGACGATTTCTGACTGCCCGGCTGGCGCAGATTCGCCGATTTCAGTGACTCGCAGGCCAGGATAGCCCCGCACTCGATGCGGGAGTTCCCGGCAACATCGCCGGCGACGGCCCGCGGCCCCCGGATCGGAGTCCGGGCCAGGCTTATGCCGGTCTACCGTGCGCCGATCAGCTTTTCGAGCTCGGGGACGATCTCGAAAAGATCGCCGACCAGGCCAATATCGGCCACTTCGAAGATCGGCGCGTCCGCGTCCTTGTTGATGGCGACGATAGTGCCGGCATCCTTGATGCCGGTCAGGTGCTGAATGGCGCCGGAGATCCCCACCGCGATATAGAGCTCCGGCGCGATGATCTTGCCCGTCTGGCCGACCTGCATGTCGTTGGGCACATAGCCAGCATCGACCGCAGCGCGCGACGCGCCGACGGCAGCGCCGAGCTTGTCGGCGAGCTTGTACAGGATTTCGAAGTTCTCGCCACTGCCGAGCGCGCGCCCGCCCGAGATGACGCGCGACGCGGTCTGCAGATCCGGCCGCCCGCTCTGACCGCTTTCGAGCCTGACGTATCGGGTGTGGGTCGGCAGCTCGGCCTCGAGGGCCGTCTTCCCGATAGCGGCGGAGCCCGACGCACCTGCCGCCTCGAACGAGGCAATGCGCACCGTGGCCACGACCACGGTATCACCGGGGGCCTCCACCGTGACGATGGCGTTGCCGGCATAAATTGGCCGCCTGAACGTGCGCGGCCCTTCGATCGACATGATGTCGCTGATCTGTCCCACGCCGAGCAGCGCCGCCGCGCGCGGCATGACATCCTTGCCGAACGTGGTCGAGGGGCCGAGCACGTGCGAATAGTTTTCCGCCAGCGCGGCGATCTGCGGCGCGAGCACCGCGGCGAGCGGCGCCGCATTCTCGGCGCGGTCGATCTGCAGCACACGGTCCACGCCCTCGATCGACGCCGCCTGCGCCGCCACATCGTCGCCGCCATTGGCGAACACGGCGACGTCGATGCCTTCCGCGTCGAGACCGCGCGCGCAGGTGACGCACTTCGCCGTGCTGGGATTCAGGTTCGAGCCGTCGTGCTCGGCCACGATCAGTACCCGCGTCATGAAAGCAGTCCGCGTTGCTGCAGCGCCTTAACGAGTGCCTGCGCATCGTCGACCATGATGCCCTTGCCGCGCGCCGCCGGCGCTTCGCATTTCAGCGTGCGCTGGCTGCCGGCCCGTTCGACGCCGAGATCGGCGAGCGTGGTCGTGTCGAGCGGCTTGCGCTTCGCCTTCATGATTTCCGGCAGCTTCACGTATCGCGGCTCGTTCAGCCTCAAATCGGTGGTCACGACGGCCGGCAACTCGACCTCGATGATCTCGAGCCCGGCGTCGACCTCGCGCGCCACCTTCGCCTTGCCGCCGGTCAGTTCGAGCTTCGACGCGAATGTCGCCTGCGGGCGGCCCCAGAGAGCGGCGAGCATCTGTCCGGTCTGGTTGTTGTCGTCGTCGATCGCCTGCTTGCCGAGGATGACGAGCTCGGGCTGCTCCTTTTCGGCGAGGGCGAGGAAGGCGCGAGCCGCCGTCAACGGACCGACCGGTGCGTTTTCCTCGACCAGAATCGCGCGATCGGCTCCCATCGCGAGCCCGGTACGCAGCTGCTGCTGCGTCTGCTGGCCGCCGATCGAAACGACGAAGACCTCCTCGGCCTCGCCGCGCTCCCGGATTCGCAGCGCCTCCTCGAGCGCGATCTCGTCGAACGGATTGATGCTCATCTTGACGCCTTCGGTGACCACGCCGGATCCATCGGGCTTGATGCGAACGCGCACGTTATAATCGACCACGCGTTTGAGGCAGACCATGACTTTCTGCATGCTGATCGTTCCCGCAGGTATCCAGATCCGAATGACGCCGGAGCGTCGCGCCCGAAGATACACGGGGGCGCAGCCGGCGGCAAACCACCGCACGGCCGATCAGGCGACGTGACCTTACTGGAAGGCTGCATCGAGCGGCTCGCCGGCGGCGGCGCAGTCGTAGCGGCGAATAATCGGCTCGCCCGCCACCTCCGCGCGGCCTATGCGCACGCGCAGGAAAGACAGGGCCGCACGGCATGGCCGACGCCGGACGTGCTGCCCTGGGACGTCTGGCTCGTGCGGCTGTGGGATGCCGTCGCGTGGAGATCGGAGGAGCCGGTGCCAGTGCCGCTCGACGAAACGCGCGAGCAGGAGCTTTGGCAGTCGGTTATCGTTTCGAGCGGCGACGGTCTGCTCGATATCCCCGCAGCCGCGCGCACGGCGCGTGATGCGCACCGCCGCCTGTGCGGCTGGCGCATCCCGATCGCGGAGCTGCGCCGTCACCCCGGTGAAGAAACCCGCGCGTTTCTGCGCTGGCACGCAATCGTCGCGCAACGCTGCGCCAGGGAAGGCTGGATCGAAGCGGCACGGCTCCCGGACGATCTGGCGAGCCGCCTGACGCAACTCGGCGCGGCGTTGCCGCCGAGCGTGACCCTGGTCGGTTTCGACGAGCTCGATCCGCAGCAACGGGCATTCCTCGAGGCGCTCGAGCAGGCGGGCTCGCGCGTGGAAACGCCTGTCCCGTCCGATCTCAATCGAGCCGTCCGACGTCTCGAGCTGCCCGATGCGCGCGCTGAAGCGGAAACGGCCGCGCGCTGGGCGCGGTGCCTGCTGGCTCGGGGCGATCCGGGACGGATAGGCGTCGTCATCCCCGATCTGGCCGCGCGCCGCGAGGAGATCCGCCGCGTATTCACCGACGTGCTCGCTCCCGAAGCGGCCGTGCGCTCGTCCATGCAGGACAGGTTGCCGTTTTCCATCTCGGCCGGGCGCGCGCTGCGCGATTACGCGCCCGTCCATGCCGCCTTCCTCATCCTGGATCTGGCGCGCGGCGCCCTGCCGTTCGAGGCATTCGGGCAACTGCTGCGCTCGCCCTGGATCCGTGGCGCGGAAGAAGAAGACGGGCCGCGGGCCCGGCTCGATGCACGACTCCGCGAGCGGCAGTGGCTCGAGGTCTCGATCGATCGGGCGCTCCGCGAGGCCAAAGCCGAGTACAAGCCCTGCGCCTGTCCGCGCCTCGAGCGATCGCTGCAGGAACTGGCCCGAGTGGGCGGGAATCTGGGCGGCAGGCGCCTGCCCGGCGATTGGCTGGCGACCCTGGACGCCGCATTGAAGGCGCTCGGCTGGCCCGGCGAGCGCAGTCTCTCCAGTCATGATTTCCAGACGGTCGAAGCTTTTCGCAAGCTGCAACGAAAACTGTACACGCTGGGCTCTGTCACCGGCGAGGTGTCGTACGAGCAGGCGGCAGCGCTGTTGGATCGAATCGCGGGCGCCGCCATGTTCCAGCCGGAAACGCCGCCCGCTGCTGTGGAGATCCTCGGCACGCTCGAGGCCGCCGGTCACGAGTTCGATCATCTCTGGATCGCGGGCCTGCACGATGAATTCTGGCCGCCGCCTGCACGGCCGAACGGTTTTGTCCCGGCGGCATTGCAACGCGCCTGCGGCATGCCGCATGCCTCGGCGGACCGGGAGCTGGAATATGCGGCCGCGGTCACAGCGCGCCTGATTTCAAGCGCGACGAACGTGGTCATCAGCTCGCCGCGGCAGGAGCAGGATCGGCCGCTCAGGCCGAGCCCGCTCATCCGACGCTACCGGGCGATCGACGAGGCCGAGCTGGAGATCGACCGCGGGCGACTGCTTGCCGAAGCGCTCTTCGACGCGCGCGGGTTCGAACGGCTTGCTCACGATCCTGCGCCGCCGCTTGCCGCCACGGAATCGGCGCGCGGCGGAACGAGCCTGCTCAGGCATCAGGCAGCGTGCGGATTTCGCGCTTTCGCCGAGCTGCGCCTGCACGCGCGTCCGCTCGAATCGCCGGCGCCAGGCATCGACGCGCGCGAACGCGGGAAGCTGCTGCACGAGGCTCTGCAAGGACTCTGGTCGGAACTCGGCACGCAGGCGGCGCTGCTCTCGTTCGACGGCCCGGCTCGTGATGTCGTCATAAGGCGTCATGTCGAAGCCGCCGCGCAGCGGCTCCGCCGCCATCCCGCCCGCCTGGTCGAGCTCGAGATCGAACGCGCCGGGCGCCTCATCGCAGAGCTGTTGCGGATCGAATCCCTGCGCGCTCCCTTCGTGGTGGAGTCCCGGGAAGAGGCGAAGTCCGCGAACATCGGCGGCCTCACGTTGACAACCCGCGCGGATCGCATCGATCGCCTGCCGGACGGCGCCACCTTGATCATCGACTACAAGACCGGCAAGGCGAATGTGACCGGCTGGTGGGGCGATCGACCGGACGAGCCGCAGCTTCCGCTGTACGCGATCAACGCGGACACACCGGCGGCGGGCGTGAGCTTCGCGATACTGCGCAGCGATTCGGTGTGCTATTCGGGACTCGCGCGCGCCGGCGGTATCGGCCCGGGCATTTCGGCCTTTGCGGACTGGCGCGCCCGTCCTTCGGAAATCGCTGATTGGGATGCGGCGCTCGTCCGCTGGCGCGAAACGCTCGAGCGCCTGGCGGGCGATTTCAGGGCGGGGCGCGCGGAGGTCGATCCCAAGCATCCGGTCGCCACCTGCCGGCTCTGCCACCTCGGCCTCGTCTGCCGTATCGCCGAGTCCGCGCGAACCGGAGAAGACGATGAAGACGCCGGGTGACGCGGGCGCGCGCATGCGCGCGCTGGACATCGAGCGCTCGTTCATCGTGCAGGCGCCGGCGGGCTCGGGCAAGACCGAGCTGCTGACACAACGTTTTCTCGGGCTGCTGGCCTGCGTCGAGCGTCCCGAAGAAGTCATCGCGCTCACTTTCACGCTGAAGGCCACGGGCGAAATGCGCGCGCGAATCCTCGAGGCGCTGGAATCGGCGCGCGAGCCGGAACCGCCGGCGGAATCGTGGCGCCGGAAAACCTGGTCGCTCGGCCGCGCGGTGCTCGCGCAGAACGAAGCCCGCGGCTGGCGGATCGAAGAGCAGCCCTCGCGGCTGCGCATTCTCACGCTGGATGCGCTGTGCGCGTTGCTCGCGCGACAGATGCCATACCTCTCGCAAGCCGGCGCCGGGCTGCGCATAGCCGAGCCGGCTGACGAGCTCTACGCGGTGGCGTCCCGCCGTCTGCTGGAACACGTCGCGGCCGGGCCGGTGGAGGCCGCGCCCGTCGAGCGCCTGCTGTATCACCTCGACAACGGCTTCGATCGGGCGGCACGCCTGCTGGCCGAATTGCTGGCGAAGCGTGACCACTGGCTGCGGCTGATCGCCCGACCCGGAAGCGCCGAGTTGGCGCGCGAACGCCTGGAGAACACGTTGCAGGAGCTGGTGCGCAGGAGGCTCCAGGCACTGTGCGAATGCATTCCGGCCGCGCAATCCGAAGTGCTGGGCCGACTCGCAGGTGGTGCCGCGGCGCGGCTCGCGGCCTGCGGAATGCAATCGCCGATCCTCGCGTGTCGCGGACTGACTGCTTTGCCGACTGCGGATGCGGAATCGCTGCCCGCCTGGCACGGCATCGCCGAATTGCTGCTCAAGCGGGACGGACAGTGGCGTAAGCAAGTGGACGTCACTACGGGGTTTCCACCCGACCTGGCGCGTGAGAAAGATCGCATGCGCGGACTGCTCGCGGAATGCGCCGACAGCGAAGAGCTGCGGCTCCTTCTCCTGGAGTGCCGCCGCCTGCCGCCCGGGCGTTATACCGAAGAGCAATGGTCGATGCTCGCCTCACTGTTCCAGATACTGCCGCTTGCCGCGGCGGAGCTCGAGCTGGTGTTTCGCGAGCGGGGCGAGGCCGATTTCATTGCCCTGGCCCAGGCAGCGCTCCGCGCGCTGGGCGATGACACGGCGCCGACCGATCTCGCGTTGGCGCTCGACTACCGGATGCGCCACATTCTGGTCGATGAGTTCCAGGATACCTCGCACACGCAGTTCGAGCTCCTCAGGCGCCTGACCGCCGGCTGGGAGCCCGGTGACGGTCGCACGCTATTCCTGGTCGGCGACCCCACGCAGTCCATTTACGGGTTTCGCGAGGCGGAGGTCGGGTTGTTTCTCGCCGCCAGGCAGTCGGGCATCGGCGACGTGCGCCTCGAGCCGTTGAACCTGACCGCCAATTTCCGTTCCCAGCGCCCGCTGGTCGACTGGGCCAACGAGACTTTCGGGCCCATGCTGCCCGCGCAGGACGACCCCGCCGACGGCGCGGTCGCCCACGTGCGCGGCGAGGCTGTTCTCGAGGCGCTCGAGGGCGAAGCGGTCAGCGTGCACGCTGCGGTCGACGAAGTCGCCGAAGCCGGGATGGCCGTTTCGCTCGTGCAGGCCGCGCGCAGGGAAGACCCGGCGCAACGCATCGCCGTTCTCGTGCGCGCCCGCAGGCATCTCGAGCAAATTGCGCCGCGGCTCGCCGCCGCCGGAATCCGGTTCCAGGCGGTGGAAATCGAGCCTCTCGGCCGCCGGCCGGCGATAGGCGACTTGCTCGCCCTCACGCGCGCCATGTTGCACTTCGCGGATCGAGCCGCCTGGCTGGCCATCCTGCGCGCGCCGTGGTGCGGAGTCTCGCTGACCGATTTGCATGCGTTGGCCGCGCACGCGCCGCAGCTCACCATCCGGGAATGCATGCGGGAATCCGCGGGGCGTCTCAGCGCAGACGGCGCCGCGCGCCTGGAGCGGGTGCAATCCATCCTTGCCGGGCAGCTTGCGGAGCGGGGACGCTTCATGCTTCGCGACTGGGTGGAGCAGACCTGGCTGGCGCTCGGCGGCCCCGCCACGCTAACGCAGCGCAGCGATCTGGCGAACGCAGCCGCTTATTTCGACCTGCTGCAGAAGCTCGAGGACGGCGGCGACCTCGCCGATCCCGGCGCCCTCGAATCGGCGCTCGAGAATCTGTACGCCGCGCCCGATCCTCTTGCGGACGACAAGCTGCAGCTGATGACGATCCACAAGGCCAAAGGGCTCGAGTTCGATGTCGTGATCCTGCCGGGCCTCGACCGGCAACCGGACAAAGGTGACAAGCCGCTGCTTCACTGGCTCGAAATCGCCGGGGCGGGAGCCACGACGGAGCTCGTGCTGGCGCCGATCGGCATGCATGGCGGCGAAAGTGATCCGCTGCACAGCTGGATCTCCGGTCTGCGCGCCTGCCGCGGCAGACTCGAGGCCCAACGGCTGTTGTATGTAGCCGCCACGCGGGCGCGCCGCCGGCTGCATCTGCTGGGCCGGATCCCGAGTAGAAAGCAGGAACCACGCGTGATCGGTAAACCTCGAGTGGGTACGTTCCTGGAGTTTCTCTGGCCTGCGCTGTGCCCGACATTTGAAGATGCGCTGGCGACGGCTGGACGGCGCCAAGCCGCGGTACCGCAAAGGTCGACGGCGGCAGTCGTGGGCATCCGCCGACTTCGCAGCGACTGGCGGGCGCCTGCCGCGCCTCCGCCCGCAGCAGGTCCCATCGGAATGTCGCAGCAGGCCGCGACGCTGGAATCGCCGCCGTACGATTGGGCCGGAGAATCGGCGCGGCGCATCGGCACCGTCGTCCACCGCGCGCTGCAGCAGATCGCGGAGGGGGGCGTCGAAGCCTGGAACGAGGGGCGGCTCGCCGCGTTCGAGCCGGTAGTGCGTGGGCAGCTCGCCGCCGAAGGCCTGCCGGCGCAGTCGCTCGCCGGGGCGACGTCACGCGTGCTCGAAGCGCTGCGCCGGACGCTCCGCGACGAACGGGGCCGCTGGATTCTCGGTGGCGAGCGACGCGACGCGCGCTGCGAATTCGCGGTGACCGGACGCTACGCCGGGCGGCTGGTCAATGCCGTCATCGATCGCAGCTTCGTCGACGAGGACGGCGTGCGCTGGGTCGTCGATTACAAGAGCAGCCGTCACGAGGGGGGCGCGCTCGACGCCTTTCTGGCCAGCGAGCTCGAGCGTTACGGGGCGAAGCTCGATCTGTATGCGATACTTCTGCGGCAGCTCGACGACCGCCCGGTGCGAACCGGGCTGTACTTCCCGATGCTCGGGGAGTGGCGCGAATGGACACCCTCCACGCGACCCCCTGCCGTGGGCGTGGAGGACCGGGAATTCTGAGGACGCGATCTTGGCGAAATGTCGGCTGGCGCACGGTTTTTCAGCGTTGGCGACTGCATAGTTCGAGTGATTTCGAGGGTCCGTTTGCAGCCGGTTGTCCGGGGGTGAAGTTGCGCCGTTTCCACCTGTTGCTCCTCGTCGCAGCGGCATTTGCCGGCACGGCGCAGGCCGAAGCGCCCGCGCGCGGCAGCTCGCTGCGGTTCGAGCATCTGACTATCGAGCAGGGCCTGAGCCAGAACACGGTCACGGCGATCCTGCAGGATCGGCGGGGCTATATGTGGCTCGGCACCGAGGACGGCCTGCACCGCTACGACGGCTACCACTTCACCGTCTACCGCACCGACCCGGCGGACCCGGAGACGCTGTCGGGAAATTTCATCACGTCGATCGCCGAGAATCCGGACGGCACGCTCTGGGTCGGCACCGGCTCGGCCGGGCTCAATCACCTCGATCCGGTCACGGGTGACGTGGTGCGTTACCGGCAAAACCGGGACGATCCGCGCAGCCTGAGTCACGATCGCGTATGGGCCGTTGCGCGGGACGATGGCGGTGACATCTGGGTCGGCACGGACGGCGGTCTCAATCGCCTCGACGCGGGCGGCGGCTTCACGCATTTCCGCCGCGACAGTGACGATCCCGACAGCCTGGCCAGCAATCTGGTCCGCGCGTTGCTCGTCGATCATACCGGACGGCTCTGGATCGGCACGCGCGCCGGGCTGAACTTCATCGATCCGGAAGGCGGGCGCATGCGCCGGTATGTCGCCTCTGGTGCCGATGCGGAGCACTTCGTGCGCGCGAAGATCCAGGCGTTGTACGAGGACGATGCCGGCAACCTGTGGATCGGCCTGTCGAACCGGCTCGCGCGAATTTCCGTGGCGCGCGACGTCACTACCGTATTCGCTCAGCCGGAAGGGGGCACATCGACCGAGGCGCTCATCCGCGCCATCGTCAGCGATCGCGCCGGCAGCGTGTGGATCGGCACGGACGGCGGCGGGCTGCGCCGGCTGCCGCCCGGGTCGAGCGAGTTTTCGAGTCACCATCATGACCCGACCAACCCGGCGAGCATCGCCGCCGAGCAGATTCTCGCGGCCTACGAGGATGAAACGGGCCTGCTGTGGTTCGGCACCGGCGCGGGCGGCGTCAGTCGTTTCAACCCGGCCACGGAGGCGTTTGCGCACTATCGGCGTCGAGGCGTTGCAGCGACCGGTCTGCCGAGCAATACGGTGTGGTCGTTTCACGAAGATCCCGATGGCGGCTTGTGGATCGCCACCGATGCCGGCCTGGGATACATGCACCCCGTCACCGGCCAGATCACATCCTGGCGCATGCTGGAGGGTGCGCAGGATCCCAAGAGCAACGTCACCTACGCCGTGTACCGCGACGCCGCGAGCCGGCTCTGGGTCGGAGCTGAAAACGGGCTTTACCTGTTCGACCGGGAATCCGGCGAGTTCGAGCCCGTCGATGTTTTCAGTGATACCGAGGCGGAGGACAAATACGGCGACACCGTGCATTTCATCGTGCAGGATGCCGCCGGCCTGATCTGGCTCGGCACGTTCAACGGTCTTGCGAAGCTCGATCCGGGCACCGGCAAGACGCAGATTTTCACCCGCGCGGGCGGCAGCCTGAGCAGCGACTGGGTCATGGCGGTCGCGCCGTCCGCGGCAGGCCTGTGGGTCGGTACCGAAGGCGGACTCGATCGGCTCGATCCTGCGACCGGCAAGCTGCTCGAGCGGTATCAGAACGATCCGCAGGACCCGACGAGCCTGAGTCATGACGCGATCCAGACCCTGACGCTGACCCGGGCCGGTGAGCTGTGGGTCGGCACCACCGCGGGTCTCAATCGGCTCGGCCCCGACGGCACGTTCACGCGCTACACGACCGCCGACGGCTTGCCCAGCAACTATATCTACGCTGTGATCGAGGACCGGCAGGGAGACATCTGGGTCAGCTCGAACCGCGGCTTGTCCCGCCTCGATCCGGAGACCGGCGACGTCGACAGCTTCAGCGTGCACGACGGGCTGCAGAGCAACGAGTTCAATACCGGCGCGGTGCATGCGGGCGCCAGCGGCCGGCTGTATTTCGGAGGCATCAACGGCTTCAACCGGTTCGACCCGGCAGCCATCGGCGCCGATCCCGAGCCACCGCGGGTCGCCATTACCACCGTGGATGTCATGGGCGGGGCATTCGGCGGCACGTCGGCGGAACGCGCGCCGGCGCAGCTCATGCTGTCGCACGACGAGAACATCTTCACGCTGGAGTTCGCCGTTTTCGATTTCAAGTCGCCGTCGAACAACCGCTTCCTGTACAAGCTCGATGGCTTCGATGCGGAGTGGCGCGACGCGGGCGAGCGGAACAACGCCACATACACCAATCTGGATCCGGGACAGTACGTGTTTCGCGTGCGCGGCGCGAACAGCCAGGGCGTATGGAGCGAAAACGAGGGCACTCTGCCGATCCAGATCAAGCCGCCGTTCACGCGTTCGCTGACCGCGTATACGATTTATCTGGCCGTCGGCCTGTGCCTGGCGGCCGTGCTGATGCGGCTGTGGAACGATCGGGTTCGGCGCGAGCACCTGCTCAGGACGGAACAGCAGAAGCGCGGGCTGGCCGAGCACCTGCAGCGATTCACGCACGGCATCGCGTCGACGTTCGACGCGCCCGCCGTCGCCAGGCAACTGCTGGACAGCGCCGCGGACCTCATCGATTTCGATTGTGCCGCCGTGTACCTGCAGGATTCGACCGAAGCGAAGCTGCTCGCCGCGCGTCGTGCAGACGACGAGGAGCACCACCTGTTCGACAACCTGCCGCGCAGACATCCGGAGTTCTTTGCCGATATCCGCGCGAGCATGAAAGCGCGGACGATCGACGGCACGGAGCTCGCAGCCTCCGGCTTCAACCCCGTGCTGCCGTCCACGTCCGTCCTGCGCTGCGTGCCGCTGGTCTCGCACGGCAAGGCGCTCGGCGTGGTGATGATCGCGCGGCGCTTTGGTCCGCGCTTCGCGCTGCAGGACATGAGCATCTGCGCGCTCCTCGCCCAGCAGGCGGTAGTGGCATTCGAGAACGCCCGACTCTTTGCGGAGGTGCAACGGCTCGCGGTCACCGACGAGCTGACGGGGCTGTACAACCGCCGGCGCTTCTTCGAGCTGGCGCGCCAGGAGTTCAATCGCAGCCTGCGGCACGACTCGAAGCTCGCGATGGTGATCCTCGATGCGGATCACTTCAAACGCATCAACGACGAGTACGGCCATCTGACCGGCGATCGCGTATTGCGGCAGCTCGCGCGCATCTGCGCGGCGGCGACGCGCAGCTTCGACGTGCTCGGGCGCTATGGCGGCGAGGAGCTCATCATCATGCTGCCGGAAACCGGGCTGACGACGGCGCGCAACGTAGCGGCCCGCATACGCGCCGACGTCGAGGCGAACGTGACGACATCGACGCGCGGTGCCGTGCAGTTGACCGTGAGCATCGGCGTCGCCGCGCGCACCGCCGGCATGCGCGATCTCTCAGCGCTGATCGAGGCGGCCGACGACGCGCTGTATCAGGCGAAGAGGGAAGGGCGCAACAGAGTGGTCACGGCCGCCTGAACCGCAGAAAAGCGTCGACCTACAGGGTTCCGCCGAAGGAGAAGCTGCGGCGGCCGTCCGGGCCCGGCGAGCCGAACATGAACTGCAACGTGTCGTTGAAGGGACCAGGCGCCGATTCGCGCGCCAGAACGCGGCCCTCGACGACGTAGCTGCGGTCGTCCTTGAGCACGACCGTACCCTGCACGTCGAGCGGGCCGCTCGTGTCGCGGAATACACCCGTCAGCGCGCCGGCCGCTCCATTGGCGTTGTCGTCGAATACGACGCGGTAGCTGCCCATGCGCTGCGTGGACGGCTGCGTTACCAGCAGGTTCACGAGGTTGAGCGTGCCGGCCAGCCGATCGGGCCAGGCTTCGTGCAGCCGTATCAGGTCGAAATCCAGCCCGACGTCGCCCCTCACGCCCTGAATCGGCACCAGTGCCTCGCCGATCGACAGCGGCAGGGTGGCATCGACGTCGCTGATCCATACTCGATCGCCGAAGCCGACGGCCACATCGGCTTCGAGAAACCCGTCGCTCCGCTCGGCACGCAATGCAAATGCGATGCGCCCGAGCAGCAGGCTGGCCGGTCGAAAAGACCAGTGTGCCCGGCCGAACTGGAATCCGGCGACCTCGAGCTGTTCGGCCGTGCCGTCCAGGATCGTGCCGTCCACGAAATATGCGCGGACGTCGGGTGGCGCGGTCCAGGCATAAACGAGCCTTGCCGGGAGCAGTACGACGAGAAAAACGACGAAAGCGATGCCGCCGGCGAGCAGCAGCCAGAAAGTGGAACGTCTCACGCGCCGGGTCTTTCGAGCACGAGGCTGGCGGTCACCACGCCGGGCTGCACGCCTCCGTCGAATGATGCCGAGTTGATCTGCACGCCGTGCCGGGACTGCAGGACGCCCAGCCACTGGACGAGCTGATCGAAGGGCGCGGCCTCGAAGCGCACGCGGATGCTGTCGTCGCCGGCCGGCTGGTTCTGCTTGAGATACTGCTGCAGCTCGGCGGCGGTGGCGGTGTTCGCGACGATCACGACGAGCGGCTCGCCACTGGCCGTGGCTGTCGCAGCGCCCGTTCGCGCGACCTGCAACTGCGGTGCCACTGAGCGCATCCACAATACGAGTTGCTCTTTTTCCTCGACGCGCTCGGCGAGCCTTGCGGTGCCGCCGTAGAGCGGCTGCACGACTAGCAGGTAGAACAAAACAATGACCAGCACGGCTGCGCCGGCCATGACGACGAGCTGCTCGCGGCGCTCGAGGCTGCGAAACCAGGCTTTCATCCCCCCGGCTCCTTGAGCGTCAGTCGCCCTTCGATGGCCTCGTCGCGAGGATTCGCGGAACGGATCTCCGTCTCGAGCCGGCCGCGTTCCGCGACCAGACGCTTGATCTGGTCGAGCGCGCCGACGTTCGGGACCGTGAGCCGGAGATCCATGACGTCGTTGCGGAAGCTCAGTGCCTCGACGCGCGCATCCGGTGTCTCCAGCAACACCGTGCCGAGCACGGAGAGGATCTCGAGGAAAGGTTTCTCGCCCGTGCCGCCGCCGTGCAAGGCCTGCAGCTCACGCTCGATCTGCCGCTGCGGATCGGTCGACATCGGCGTGTTCGGCAGCGCGCGCCCGAATTCCTCGGCGATCCTCGCATCGAGCCGGGACTCGTCGGCGCTGAGTTTGAAATGCTCGACGCCCTGGATGCCCAGCGCGATGGCAAGGCAAACGGCAGCGAGAGAAGCCGCAAGCCTCCAGGGTCGCCACAGGGCCGTCGTGCTCGTGGCCGGTGTATATGCGCCCTGCAGGAGATTGATTTCCGACTGACGCGCGGCGTGCACGGCCAGATGCGGCAGCGGTCCCTGCGGCAGCAATTTGATCTCGACATCGGCGAAGCGCTCGCGCAGGTCGTTCCACAATGCGGACTGACCCTGATGTCGCCGCTGCCCCAGGTAAATCGAAAGGCGGGTCGCCGACGCAGGGGGTGACGCATCGTCGGTACCGATGCCGGCAAGCTCGAGCGCCTGGTCGAGCAGCATGCCCTGAAACACCAGCGGTTGCTGACCCTCGCGGCGCAGATAAACCAGGTCCCGATCGAGCAGAACGGAAACGCTGCCCGGAGCGGGCGGCAACGCATAGGCATCCGGCATGAGCACCTGCGGCCGGATGCCGGCTGCGGCGAATCGCTCCAGCCAGGCATCCAGATTCGCGCGCGAGGTGACGGCCACCGGCAGTCCGCCCTGGGAGTCGCTGCGCGCGCCGGGCGCGAAATGCAGCCGGTCGACATCCTCGGCGAGCTGCTCCTCGAGCGCGAACGGCAGAGCTTGCAGAAGCTTCGTGCCGCCGCGAACGGGCAGGTTCGCGGCCGTCATCAGGACTTCGGTGGCGGGCACGAGCGCGATCACGCGCCTGCCGTCGATCCTGCGCGCGGCCAGCTCGAGCGAGCCTTTCTCCACGCCGGACAGGCGCGCGCCGTCGTGATTGACGAGCACCCAGCTCGGCGGTGTCATGGCCGCGGCACGCAGCCGGATAACGAGGAATTCCGCCATATAGAGCCTTGCCCTACTCGGTGCCGAAGCTGCGAAGCAGCGGTGTGACCGCACCGGTGTTCGCGCGCTGCACGAGACTGTACATGGTCAACAGAGACGTGCCAATACTGACCCGCACGGTCATACGGAGATATTCCGTCGTATCGACCAGGTTGTCGAGCACGTCCGGTTCGACGAGAGTGGCGAATGCGCCGTAGTAATCCGGGAAGCCGGTGTCGGCCCGCGCCTCGATGAGGCTGTTCGCCTCCGACGGGCCGATGGTCGCCGACAACGACTGCAGGACGGGGGCGGTGGCGGTGTTGACGTTGATCTTCGAGCCGAAAGGCAGCGCGGCGATATGCGGCTCCAGCAACTCGAAGGTTTCCCGGTCCATGTCGACGAGCGACATGAGCTCGCTCACGCTTGTGAGCGGCTGGTTCGCCGCCCGGTAAGGCGGCCGCAGCCCCGTGTACACGTCGTCCTCAGCGCCCACCGGGAAACTCTCGTTGATGTCCGCGTCCAGCCAGTCGACGGTGATCTGCGCCCATTTGAGATCGAGCTCGAGCGCTTCGAGCAGCCGCTCGAACTGCTGGACTGCGATCGGATCCACGGTCCCCTGCTGGGTCACGAGATTGTTGATATTGAAGCGCCCCTGCATGTCCTCGATGTGACCGGCAACCTCGCCGCCGTCCACGGGCAGCGGCGGCAGCGTGGTCGCCCATGGCTCGCCCAGATGATCGGTCGCGGTGTTTTGCAGGTCGGCCAGCAGGATATCGGCGGCCCAGGCTTCGGCCCCGAGCGCATACATCAGCGCCTGGTCCATGGCGAGGAGGCTGCCCGTGCGCCGCTGGTCGAGATGATTCTCCCACACGAGGCTCACGGCGATGATGGTGGCCAGCGCAACCATGAGAATGGCCGTGATCGCCGCGACGCCGCGCTGGCGAAAATGGGGACATTCCTCATTTCCCGCACAGGGCGCATGACGCGTGGGATAGAACCCCATGCGAAAAGCAACGCTCACGCGCCTCGCGGGAAATGAGGAATGTCCCCATTTTCGCTTCATCCCGGCGTCTCGATCCGGCGCGTGATGCGGCCCCAGTCTTCGAGGTCGAGCGAAACTTCCACTCCGAGCGGCCGCGCGCGCAGCGCGAACTGCGGCGGCATTTCGAGCGGCGGCCATTGCGTCTGCCACTCGCGACCGGAGAATTCTTCGCCCAGAAACCGGAACTCGACCGATTTCACGCCGGTCAGCAGCTCGATTTCGATCGGCTCGTTCGACAGCGTTCGATCGAGCACCGGCCAATACTCACGGATCAGCGTGTCTTCCTCGAGACGATAGGCCACGCGCTGCAGCGTTGCGCGGGGTAGCCCGCCGGGATTGCTCCAGCCGGAGCGCGTGAACTCGAGGGCGTACAGATTTCGCTCGTCGGCGAGCAGCGCTGGCTGTTGCTGGTTGCCGAGCTCGTCGCGTATCGGCCGCGGCGCGATCTGATAGAGGTCCAGCGCGATCAGACGCATGGCGAACTGCACGTCCTTGAGCCGCTCCAGCTCCTCCGCGGTGCGATCGCGTTGCGCGAGGACAGCATTGAAGCCGCCGAAAGCCATGACACCGACTACGGCAAAGATCGCCGTGGCTACCAGCAGCTCGAGCAGTGTGAAGCCGCGTTCAGCCACCGTCCGGATCCTCCGGAACGGGCCCCTCGGGACCTTCGGGCGGCAAGCCCGGCACGCCCGTCAGCCACGGGCTGGACAGGGTCTGCAGATTGAGCGCGCCGCCGGCGAAACCGGACAGCGTGATCAGGACGGTATCAGGCTCGTTGGCCAGCGTCACGTCGATCTCGATACGACGCATGCTCTCGACCGGCGTTTCGGAAACCCGCGCCTCCCAGCGCCAGTCCTGCTCGGCGAACTCGACCTCACCGTCGCTTTCGCCGATCTCCGGCAGCCCGCCCTCGAGTCGCATGTCCGTCAGTTGATTCATGGCGATCCAGTCGGCCAGCGTCTTGTTGCGCAGGTAGGTCGTGTCGGAAACGATCTGGTTGACGGCCGAGAACGCGGCGAGCATGCCGATCGCCACGATGGACAGCGCTACCATGACTTCCACGAGCGTGAATGCAAGTTCATTCGCGTGTCTACCAACGGGGGTTTGCCGGACTTCTTTCGAC
>JBOIDB010000134.1:0-4974 GCA_050740235.1 Gammaproteobacteria bacterium | reverse complement strand
CGCCGGTGGCTTCGATGTCGTCGCGGGAAATGACGGCGACCGGGCTCGGTCCTTCGATGTCGACGCGCTGAATGCGCGAGCCGGTCACCGTGATCAGGCCCTGGTCGGCGACGTCTTCGTCTTCCTGAGCCTGTGCCGTTTGCGGCAAGCCCAGCGCGGCAACGAACGACGCTGCCACACCGGACGAGAGCGCAAATCGGACTGCGTCCCGTATCGGGTTTCGCTCTTTCATTGGATCCTCCTGCAGGAGAGAGGTTGGCGTATTTTCGTGAGCCGCCTTACGTGACTCACTTCACTCTTTTGTCGAGGGTGTGGCAGACATTGCTGCGCCGCCCGCGACCCGAGTGGGGCCGAGCATAGCACCGGCAAAGGCCGAGTGGAAGCCTTTTGTTGTAAAAAAATTACAGCCGGATTCCCGACCCCGAATACAACAGGCGGGTCACCGCAACCGGCACGGGAGGTCACTTTCTGGACGAACTGGAGGCCGGAAGGGACTGACGGCACGATCGGGCCCGCGAATGATCCACTGGCGTTCGGCCGGAATGTTGTGGAAAAGATACAAATCGCTGGGCGACGCCGGTTGCCATCAGGTGTGGCGAAAATCAGACAACGCGAGCCGAGAGCTGAGGGATGGCGGGGCGGTCGCCGCGAAACTGGCGATACGCGATTGCTTATGGTTCCTTCTGCGCGCGCACCACCCAGCCGACCAGGCGGCGGGATTCCGGCGTGTCCTCATGATGCAGTGCAGTAGCCGGCTGAGTCTCGAGGCCACCGTCATGCATATGCGCCAGGATCTGCTCGATCCGTGCGGCATCGGACGCCGCCCGAAGCAGGTCCCGGAGACGTTCCTCGTTGGCCCGGATCTCCCGCTCGGCCTGATCGAGCATGGCCAGGGCCGGCTCGAGGCCGGAATCCCGGGCCGCCTGCCACGCGCGGCCGAGAGCCCCCAGGGCGCCGCGCAGCATTTCGGGATGGGCGGATCGGCCGATGGCGGCGCTCACGTCCGCAGCCGCGGCATTGAGCCGCTGTCGCTTGTCCTCGGCATCGGCATCCTGCGCCAGCGCCTGCCGCCCGGCCGGCGTTGCTGCGACAGCCATTCGTCGCATCAGATCGCGGCCGCGCTCGAACAGGGCCGTCTCCTCGAACAGCAGGCGCGCATGCCTGAGTTCCTCGCGCCCGGTTTCGAGCACGACGGAATCAGCGTGGTGCATCACGAAAAGGCAGCGCCCTCCGGCCCGCAGGACTCTCGCGATCTCGCTGATTGCCTTCGGAACGTCCGTGTACTCGAGCGCGTACTGACCCGTCACGGCGTCGAACGAGTCGTCGCCGAATGAAGTCCGCTCGGCGGGCATGCCCGCATGAAAATGAATACCCTCGAGCAGCGTCCGGTCTCCCTTGAGAGTCGCCGCCGGATCGATGCGCGCGCTGTCGATGCCGTGTATTTCGAAGGCCTTGTCGTGTGCGCGCGAGACCTGGTTGGCGATAACGGCGATCGCTCCGTTGCCCGTGCAGATGTCGAGGATACGCGCGCCGGGCTCGAGCGCCTCGAAGAACTCTTCCCAGATGCCGCGCATCCGGCCTTCGTAGTTGGCCGAGAACGCCAGGGCGCAAGATGTAACGAAGCCATGGGCCCAGTACATGTCCCAGCGGTCCGGTGGTTGTTCCGGTGCGCCGGGCGGATATTCGGGCATTTTGGGAGGCTGGTCGGTCATATGTCGCGAGCGGCGTTGCAGCCGCTTCTTATAATGGCTTCATGGCAACCGATCAAATGAACCGTGCTCTGGAACGCGGCCGCGCCTTCTGCGAACGCGGCGAATTCGAAGCGGCGGCCGCCGCGTTCGAGCACTTGCTGCGCGAGCACCCGGCCTGCCTCGAGGCGCTGCACGATCTCGGCGTCGTGCGCTTACGGCAGGGACGCCTCGGCGAGGCGGAAGCCTGCTTCCGGCGCGTCCTCGAGGTTGCGCCAGAGGCAGCCGAGAGCCTGAACGGGCTCGGCGTCGTGCTGGAGGCGGCCGATCGGCTCGCGGAGGCGCGAGACTGTTTCGCTCGCGTCGCCGAGCTGAGGCCCGGGTCCGCCGATGCGCACGCCAACCTCGGCTCGGTGCTGCAAGCCGCGGGTCACTTCAAAACGGCGGCGGCTGCCTATCGCTCCGCGCTCGAGCGCGACCCGAGGCACGAGCGCGCGCTGACGGGGCTCGCGGTGTTGCTGGACGTGGACGGTAATTACGCGGCCGGCCTCGAGCTGAGCGCGCGGCTCGTCGATACGCCGGCCGCCGGGCCGGAGCTGCGCCTCGTTCACTCGCGGCTGCTGAAGCATGCCGGCCGTAACCACGAAGCCGCCTCACGCTTGCAGCAGTTGCTGTCGCTGCCCGGCCTGCCGCGCAGGGCCGAGCAACACGCCCGGTTCGCGCTTGCCGGGCTGCTGGATGCGGAAGGCCGATACGCCGAAGCGTTCGTCGAAGCCGCGCGCGCCAACGCCGTCGACCCGCCGGCCTTCGATGCGGCTGCATGCCGCGGCTTCGTCACGCGCGCCAGGCAGCGTTTCGACCGTGCCGCGATGGCTTCGCTGCCGCGCGGCTCGAACCGCTCCGAACGGCCGGTATTCATCGTCGGCATGCCGAGGTCCGGCACGACGCTCGTGGAGCAGATTCTCGCCAGCCACCCGGCTGTCTGCGCAGCCGGCGAACGCAACGATATTCTCCGGCTGGTGGCGGAACTCGGAGAGCGCGCCCGTTCTTCAAGCGCTTCCGCTCCAGGAGCTGGTGAGGGAGGCGGCGATTACCTGGACATCCTCGACGCGATCGGCGCTTCCAATCTCGACCGGTTCGCGGAACGTTATCTGGCGGGCGTTCCCGGAGCCGCGGGGGCGAAGCGGGTCACCGACAAGATGCCGACGAACTTTCGTCACCTTGGGCTCATCGATCTGATGCTGCCCGGCGCGCGCGTCATCCAATGCCGGCGCGATCCGCTGGATACCGGCCTGTCGTGCTACATGCAGGCGTTCAGCGGGCCGGAGCTCGCCTTCGCCAGCGATCTCGGCCATATAGGCGAGTACTATCTCGCTTATCGAGATCTCATGACGCATTGGCACGCGGTGCTCAGGCTGCCGTTGCTCGAGGTCGATTACGAGCGGCTCGTCGACGATGCGGAAGCCGAAAGCCGGCGGATGATCGAATTCCTCGGCCTCGACTGGGATGATCGCTGCCTGCGCTTTCACGAGACCGCGCGCGCGATCAATACCGCCAGCCTGTCGCAGGTGCGGCGGCCCTTGTATCGGTCGGCGGTCGGGCGCCACCGCCATTACGCGCGCGAGCTGAAGCCACTGGCCGACGCGCTGGGTCTCTCTGCTTCCCGTGGGCCTGACTTGTAGGTTGAAGGGGACGACGCGTTCCCGGCTTTCAGTTTCCGTCGAGCGAGAGCGTTTCCAGCTTCGCGTCGATTTCCTCGCGCGACAGCCAGCGGCCTTTGAGCATGACGCCTGCGATGCGCGAGCTGTTGGCGATATCGTCGAGCGGATTGGCTTCGAGCAGCACCAGATCTGCCTCCCGCCCTTCGGCGATCGTGCCGAAGGTATCCGCTTCACCGAAGAAGCGCGCGGGCGCGGCCGTTCCGGCGCGCAACGCCTCGAAAGGCGTCAGCCCGGCGGCGACGAGCAAGCCGAGCTCGCGGTGCGCGGAGAAGCCGGGCACGTTGAAGACCTGCGGCGCGTCGGAGCCGAGCAGCAGGCCGGCGCCCGCCTCGTGCAGCGCAAGAATGAGATGGCGTCGCAGCTCGACGAAACGCCGCGCTTGCGCCGGATCGTAACCGGGATCCTCGACGAACTCGCGCTTGGCGGCGGCCCACCGCTCGACGGTCTCCGGCGGCATGTATCGAAGCTCCGGGCGCCGGCGCATCTCCTCCGCATCCACCGGCAGCACGTGATTCTCGATCATGGTTTCCGTGGGCACGTTCCAGACTCCCGCCGCGGCCGTCTCGCGCGCAGCCACGACGATGCACCCCTCGGCCACAGCGTCGACGAGGCCGAAGCCGAAAAAGCCGGCATTCGCGTCCGCCGGCGCGCTATCGGCAAGGAGTGCCTGCATATAGCTGTCGAGGTGATCGATGGTTGCCTGACCCGCCGCCAGCGCGTGCTCGAGATCGATCTGCGCGGACACGTGGCCGGCGAACGGAATGTCGAGCGCGTGCGCGGTCTCCGCCAGCGCATCGAACTCGGCCGGCGTCAGGCCGGGATGGATCTTCAGAAAGTCATAGCCGGCCTGTTTCTGGGCCCGCGCCATCTCCGCGGCCTGCTCGGGGCTGGTCACCGACTGGCCGTTGAACGAGGGGCCGGATGTGAAAAGACGCGGCCCGATCACGTCTCCCCGCGCGATCTCCGCGCGCAGCTCGAGATGCGACGGCTCTCCGAGCATGCCGCGAGCGGTGGTAATGCCGTTCGCCACGTACAGGAACAGCACGCGCTCGAGATACCCGCGGTCGTCGCCGCCGGGCACGTGCGCGTGCATTTCCGCCAGGCCCGGCATCAGATAGCGTCCGTCGCCTCGAATGGTTTGCGTGTCCTCGCCGACGTCGACCTCGTCGCTGGCGCCGATCCGTTCGACCCTGCCGCCGCTGACGACGACTGTCCGATCCTTCAGCACCCGCTCCTCATCCATCGGGATGACGTTCACGCCGACGAAGGCATAGGACGCGACGCGTTCAGCCGCGATGACTGTCCCGAGGGCGAGCACACCGGACAGCGTGAACGCGGCCGTGAGAATCCATCCGGGGTTTGCGAGCATGTTCCTTGCTCCCGTTTCCAGGGGTGTTGCTTCCTTCCGGCGGGTGGAAGCGTCGTTTGAGCCGAGCATGATGTCCGAAAAGAAAGCCCCGGCGGGAAGTCCCGGCCGGGGCTCGATGCTCGTGCCGGTGAGGATTATTCCTCGACCGCGTCCAGGACCTCCTTGTTGAGGATGCGCAGCACGACGCGGCGATTCT
>JBOIDB010000133.1:0-2618 GCA_050740235.1 Gammaproteobacteria bacterium | reverse complement strand
ACGCTCGTCGGCTTCGACGACGCGGGCGTAGAGCATCTCGGGCAGCACGATGCGGCGTGCGAAGATGTCCGGCCGGTTCTGATAGCCGATGCGCAGAGCATCGCCGAATCCGCGCGTGATGACCAGCGCCGTCGGCTCGCCCTTGCGTTCGAGCAGCGCATTCGTGGCGACGGTGGTGCCCATCTTTATGGCATCGACGCGCGGATTCTCGCCGCCGTGCTCCTCCAGCATTCGCTCGACGGCGTGAGCAGCGGCGTCACGATAACGGCCAGTGTTCTCGGAGAGCAGCTTGCGGGTCAACAACCGGCCATTCGGATGGCGAGCGACGACATCGGTAAACGTGCCGCCGCGGTCGATCCAGAATTGCCAGCCTTCGCTCATCGGCCGATTCTAGCAACGCGGGGCAATCGCCAAATCGGCGCTGGATTCGCGCGACAACTTGTCGTTTCCCTGCTTCGCGTGTAATGTATTGTGTGGAGGTTCACACATGGCAACCAATCTTTCCATCGACCCGGAGCTCATCGAAAGAGCGCTCGCGCTCAGCGGCGAGCGAACGAAAAAGGCGGCTGTCACTCGGGCCCTGGAAGAATTCATTGCCCGACGCAAGCAAAAGCGACTGCTCGAGCTGATGGGCAAGCTGGAGTGGGACAGCACGTATGACTATAAGGCCGAACGCTCGCGCCGATGAGTCTCTTTGTAGACACCAGTGTCTGGTCTCTCGCTTTGCGTCGCGATGCGCCGAGTCAGGACGCCGAGGTGGCTGCGCTCGTTCGCGCGCTCGAAGGCGGCGAGCAGGTCATTACCACCGGGTTGGTTCTCCAGGAACTGCTGCAGGGCTTCTCCGGACCAAAGGCGCGCAATCAGATCGTCGAACGTTTCGCGGCCCTGCCCTTGTTGGTGCCTGACAGGCAGGATCACGTTGAAGCGGCGGAACTGCGTAACCGGGGTCGTCGAAGCGGCGTGCAGATCGGTACGATAGACGCGCTGATCGCACAGCTCTGTGTGCGGCATGCGCTGACGGTACTCACAACCGATCGTGACTTCGCTCGAATGTCGGAACTGACGCCGCTCAAGGTCTGGCGGGCGCGATAAATCATGTCGACCGGACAAGCCATCTTCGCCACGCTGCTGGCCTATTACATCGTTCTCCTCCTGATCGGCGTCTGGGCGAGCCGCCGCACGCACGATACGCTCGATTTCTTTCTCGGCGGCCGCCGTTTAGGCCCGGTCGTCGCTTCGATCAGCGCATCCGCCAGCTCGTCGTCGGCCTGGACCTTACTCGGCGTGAGCGGCGCCGCCTACGCCTGGGGCATGCCGGCGCTGTGGCTGTTCCCGGCGACCTTGCTCGGATTCATCGTCAACTGGGTATGGATCGCGCCGCGACTCATGGAGCTCAGCCGCCGCGAGAACGCGGTAACGCTGACGGATGTCATCGCCGGCCCGCGCAACGAGCCGCTGCGCCCCGTGATCGTAGGGCTTGCCTCGTTCATCATCCTGTTCTCGTTCCTCTTTTACATAGCCGCGCAGTTCCAGGCGGCCGGTCACGGGTTCGTCAGCGCGTTCGAGATTTCGATGACCGCGAGCGTGCTGATCGGCGCCGGCATCATCATCGCCTACACGCTGATGGGGGGGTTCTGGGCAGCCAGCGTGACCGACGTGCTGCAGGGACTCCTCATGGCCGCATCGGCGGTAATCCTGCCTGTGTGCGCACTGATCGCAGTGGGCGGCTTCGACGGGCTCGCGCAAACCTTGCACGAAGCCAGCGCGCTCGCGGATGCCCCCTATCCGCCGCCGTACACGCTGATTGCGACTACCGGCTTCGTCTTGGGCACGCTAGGCATCGGACTGGGCTATCCGGGGCAGCCGCATGTCGTCAATCGCTTCATGGCGCTCGGCAGCCGCCGTTCGCTGGAGCGCGGCCGCGTCATCGCGATCGCCTGGGCAATGGTCGTGTACAGCGGCATGCTGTTGCTCGGCCTTTGCGGCAGGGCGCTGTATGGCTCGATCGCCGACGCCGAGCAGGTTTTCTTCGAGGTGGCGAACCGCCTGCTGCCGCCGGTGTGGGCGGGCATCATGCTCGCCGCCGTGCTGTCCGCCATCATGTCCACGGCGGACAGCCAGCTCCTCGTAGCGGGGTCGTCGGTCACGCATGACTGGCGGCACGTGGAATCGGATTCGCGGCGAGCGCTGATGCTATCGCGGGTCGTCGTGTTCGGCGTGAGCATCGTCGCGGTGCTGCTCGCGCTCTACGCGCCTCAGGCGATCTTCTCGCGCGTGCTGTTCGCCTGGCATGCAATCGGCTCGGCGTTCGGGCCGCTCCTCGTGCTGCGGCTCGTCGGATTCGAAATCCGTCCCGCGGCGACGCTGGCGTCGCTCGCGGTCGGTTTCGGGCTCACGGTGATCCTGCATGCATTCCCGGACACGCCCGGAGATTATCTCGAGCGGCTGCTGCCGCTCATTCTCGCGTTCCTGATCGCCTGGTTCGGCCGTATGGGCGCTGGGCGATCGGCGCAGTAAGGCGCATGCGCGTCGATCGACTCATTCGCATCCTGATCGCTCTCGCGATCGCGCTGGCGCTGCTCGCCGTCGTCGCGACCGCGTTGTTCGTGACGGAGTCA
>JBOIDB010000132.1:0-11868 GCA_050740235.1 Gammaproteobacteria bacterium | reverse complement strand
GTTTCTAAGACAGATGCACGCTACCGATTTGAAGCTGGCCAGGTCGTCCGGTCTCGAGCATGCAGACTACGCCGCCCACTTCGATGGATTGTCGAAACAGGTCGCCCAGGCCCTTTGGTCAAAGTTGTGCATCACGGAACGCGCCCTCGTGAAGCGGACGATTGCCGACCTGCTGGAGTCGCACGGCCGGGCACGCTTTCGACCCGCTCTGCTGCACGGCGACCTGAGCCCCGATCACGTCCTGTATGATCCCGACTCGGCATCGGTCATGGCGGTGATCGATTTCGGCGACATGATCATCGGCGATCCCGCATGGGACTTCATTTGCATTTACGAAGACTACGGCCCGGATTTCCTCTTCAGGGCGCTACGCGAATACGGACCGGCCGATCAGGTGGCGCTGCTCATCCGCATGCATCGCTTGTACCTGCTCGGTGCAATCGAGTGGACGGTGCAGCTGTTCGAACGCGAGGCCGAGGACGCCGAAGCTTCGGTGGCGGAACTGATTGAAACCCTGGAAGTCCAGAGCTCGAAGCTCGACGAGTTGCTTTCGAACGGCCTTGCCAGGGAGACGTCATGAAGATCAAGCTCAGCAGCGTCATGGTGAAGGACCAAAGCAAGGCACTCGCGTTCTATACGGAAATCCTCGGCTTCATCAAGAAGCAGGATATACCGATTGGGCCTGACCGATGGCTAACCGTAATGTCTCCGGAAGGGCCGGACGACATCGAGCTGCTGCTCGAACCAATGGGATTCCCGCCTGCAAAAACCTTTCAAAAGGAGCTGTTCGAGGCGGGCATCCCGCTGACGGCATTTGCGGTGACCGATGTCCGGAGTGAATACGAACGGCTCGTGAAGCTCGGCGTGGATTTCAAGAGCGGCCCGACGAAGGCCGGACCGACGACCGTCGCGGTCTTCGACGATACCTGCGGCAACCTGATTCAGATCTTCGAGGGCTGAGAGTCATGACGTTGCGAGGCAGTTGTTTGTGTGGGGGAATTCGGTACGAGATCGACGGCCCGGTCGGGCCTGCAACTTATTGCCATTGCTCCATGTGCCGGAAACCTCACGGCACGGCATTTCGGGCCAGGCTGGCCGTGCCGCGAACGTCTTTCCGCTATGTTCGAGGCGAGGATCTCCTCGTCCGATACCGCTCCTCCGAAAGCACGGTCAGGACTTTCTGCCGCGTATGCGGTTCGCCCATGGCGAATCTGTGGGACCGCGAGCCGGACAACTATGGGCTCGCGATGGGCACGCTCGACGACGATCCGGGTGTACGACCCTGGTGTCACATCTATGTCGGATCGAAGGCACCGTGGTTCGAGATCACCGACGATCTGCCGCAATTCGAGACCGACGAGCCGCCTGAAGGCACTTACTGAATCTCGAGCAACTTCCGCTCTCGCAGCCCGGCGAGCATCGGATCGCGGCGCGCCTGCCATCGCGTGCGCCAGCCGCGTTGCACGGCGCGTTGCAGAGCGGCGGCGGCCGCGTCATACGCGCCCCGCAACGACAACACCGCGGCGCGCTGGAAATCCATATCCGCATTGACGAGCCCCTCGCCCTCCAGCCGATCGAACAGCCGGTCGGCGTCATCGAGGATCGCGAGCCCCCGCTCCCGCGCGCCCGTGCGTATCAGGGCGTCCGCGCAATACAGGCCGTGCGGAAACCGCCAGGTCCAGACCAGCGAGTCGGAAACCCACTGGAGGAGATCGGCGCCGGCGCGCTCGTAATAACGAAGCGCCTTGTCCGGCTGCCCGGCAACCAGCTGTGCCAGGGCCGCGTTGGCAAGCGTTTCGGCACTGGAGCGCTCGCCCTCGAGGCGACCCTCTGTAAATGAGAGAAGCTCGTCATCGCGCTCCGCGGCGATGAGTACAGCCATGCGCGCGCGCACGACCAGCGCGTCGTTCGGAGCGATCGCTTCCGCCCGCTGCACGGATTGCTCGGCCGCGGGCAGGTTCTCGCCTTCCAGTTGCAGGAGCGCGAGGCTCGCCGGGTAGTACACGCGCTTCGGATTGATGCGGCTGGCCTGCTCCCACCATTCCTGCGCCGTTTCGAACCGGCCCAGCCTGCGTTCCACATGCGCCATTCCGGAATGCGCCACGGTGAACTCGGGAGCGATCTCCATTACGCGGTGAAAGTGCTCGCGCGCGGCATCGAGATCGCCGCCCTTCATCTGCGCGAAGCCCAGATTGCTGCCGATGATGGGCGAAAGCGGGTCGGACTCGTAGGCACGCTCGAACTCCGCGCGCGCCTCCCGCAAGCGGCCGAGATCCGTGAGCGTGAGCCCGAGCCAGGAATGCGCCATCGGATAATCCGGGTTGAGCTCCAGGGCGCGGCGCAAGTGCCGTTCGGCGCCGGTGGAGTCCTGCCGCAGGCGATCGAGGAATCCGCGCGAGGCATGGGCTTCCGCGAGCTTCGGATCGAGCTGTAACGCCTTTTCCACCATCGGCGCGGCACGCGCAATGGATTCTTCGACCGGTATGGACCCGTAGCCCTCGCCGCTGGCGCTCAACAGCGCGTACGCATCTGCGAGCCCGGTGTACGGCAGGGCGAAGCGCGGATCGCGTTCGACGGACTGCTCGAAGAACCGCACCGCGCTGCGCAACGACTCCTCGGTGCGCTTGTGGAACTGATGCCGGCCCATGAGATACAGGTTATAGGCCTCGATATCACGGGTGCCCGGCACGACCTGCGGGCGCTCGGCGCCGTAGACCTCGACGTCCAGCGCATCGAACACTGCGCGCGAGATCTCGTCCTGGATCTCGAAGATGTCGCCGAGCTCGCGGTCGAAGACCTGCGTCCAGCGTTGGTAGCCGTCCGCCGTATCGACCAGGCGAACGGCGATGCGCAGTTGCCCGTCGCTCTTGCGGACGCTGCCCTCGAGCACGTTCGCGACGTTGAGCTTCTCACCGATCGTGCGCACATCGCTCGTGCCATCGCGGAATGCGAACGCCGAGCTGCGCGCCGCGACCCTCAGGCCACGCACCCGCGACAGGACGATCAGCAGGTCCTCGGCGAGGCCCTCGCAGAAGTATTCGTTCTCGCGATCGCCGCCGATGTTGCGAAACGGCAGCACCGCCAGCGACCGTTGGGGAGGCTCCGGCCGCGCTACGGTTTTGTTCGCAATCGTTGGCGTGCGCTCCACGCCGCCCGGCGTGATATCGAATATCCAGGCCATTACGATGACGAACGGAAAACCGAACGCGGCCAGCAGGATCAGCAGGCGTACGCTCCAGGCAGGCAGGAACAACTGCGGAAAAACGACCGATGCGACCTCGATGGCGACCCACGACGCGACGATGTAAAAAGCCGCGACGCGGATCACCTTGCGCCGGCGCAGCTCGCGGTAGAAACGATCGATCTTGCTCAGTGCCAGAGAGCGATTCACGCCTGCTCCTCAATGCCGTCGCGACCCGCTTCTACCACAGGAGCAGAAGCCCCGTCGATAGCGTAGCGAGACGACTTCTATTGAGACTTGCGAATCGCCTGCGCGAGCTGCTTCTTGGTCATGGCGCTGCGGCCGGGGATATCGAGCTCCTGGGCGCGCGCGTAGAGTTCTTCCTTGCTGCGATCCTCGAGACGCTCTGCCTTGCCGTTTCCTCCTTTCGCCCGCGGTTCCGTCCGGCCCTCTCCCGCGAGCCGCTGCTTCAGGATCTCCATGATGTCGATGATCTCGGCACCGCCGGACGGTTCCTCTTCCGTCTCTTCCGGCATCTCGACCACGTCCTCGCCGGCTTTCAGCTTCTTCGCGACGAGCTTCTGCAAGCGTTCGGCGTAGTCGTCGCTCAGCTCGTCCCTGTCGAACTCCCTGGCCGCCAGTTTCTGCATCGCCTGTTCCATCTCTCGCACGCGCTTCGGCTCGGCTTTGCCGAGCCCGGGGAGTCCGACGTCCGACGCCGTTCGCAGCTCGTCGTGAAAGCGCAGCGTTTCGGCCCGCAGTATCTTCCTTTCGGAGATCAGCGCCACGAGGTACTCCCTGCCGCGCATGACGAACGTGGCGATGCCCGCCCGGCCCGCACGCTCCATCGCCTCGGCCAGCAGCCGATACGCCTTGTTGGACTCGCTCGCGGGCGCGAGAAAATAAGCGCGCTCGAAGTACATGGGATCGACATCGGCCAGGTCGACGAATTGCCGAAGGTCGATCTCGCGGGATTTCTCCGGCTCGAGGCCCTCCAGCTCTTCATCGGTGACGACGACATACTGATCTTTTTCCGTCTCGTAGCCGCGTACGATTTCCTCCCAGTCGACGGGCTCCCCGTCTTCCGGGCAGAAATAGCGGCGGCTGAGCGGCGTGCCTTGCTCGTCGACCATACGCAGCGAGACCAGGCGGGGCCGGTTGGCCGGGAACATGTCGACCGGCACGCTCACCAGCCCGAATGTGATGACGCCGGACCACAGCGCCCGCCCGCGCGAGTCCGGTTGCTCGTCGTCGTCAGGCAACTTTCCGCTCCTTCTGAATGCTCGCGCGAAGCGCCTTGCCGAGGTCTTCGGCCGGCTTCTTGCGGGACGCCTTCCTGAGCTTGACCTTGCGGCCGGCGCCTTTCGCCTCGACCATGTCCAGCACGCGCTTCCGGTACTCGTCGCGGTACTCGGTCGGGTCGAACTTCGCGTCGAGCATAGACATGAGCTGTCCGGCCATCGTCAGCTCTTTCTTGTCGAGCTCGCGGCCGGACGGCGCACTCAGCGCTCCCGCTACGACGACCTCCTCCGCATGCCTCAGCGTGATCAGCACCGGGTGATCGCCCTGCAGTCGGAGCGCGCCGATGTATTCTTTCTTCCGCATGACCCAGTGCGCGAGGCCTTCCCTGCCGGATTTGCGCAGTGCCTCGACCAGCGCGAAATAACTGCCCTCGCCGCCGTCCGGCCCAAGAAAGTAGGGGCGGTCGTACCAGCGATGATCGATGGCCGCCTTCGGCAGAAAGCTGGAGACCTCGATGTCGCGCGACTCCTCCGCTTCCAGCTCATTGAGATCGTCCTTGTCCAGCACGACGATCTGTCCGTCCTCCGTGACATAGCCGCGGCGTACTTTCTCGTACGGCACGACCTCGTCCGTGTGGGGATTGACCATCGCCTGCCGGACCGGAACCATGTCCTTCTCGTGCAGCAAGCGAAAGTGCACGCCGCGATCCTCGACGGCCGAGTACAGCTTGACCGGCACGGCCGCTTCGCCGAAGCGAATGACACCTTTCCACATCGCGCGGGCGGCCACGGTCAATCCTCGCCCCGGGCCCGCGACTGCGAAACGTCGAAACGGGCCTTCGCTTCATCTATGATGGCGTTCGCCGCATCCATGCACTCTTTGTCCGGGGCAGCATCGCAATGCAGGTGGGCCGTGATCCAGTTGCCCTCGTCACTCTCGCCCGCACCCAGCAGCTCGATCGCATTGAACTGGCATCTTCGATAGCGCGGCTCCCGTTGCAGCCGCCCGTTCATCCAGTCGAGGAGATCGTTCTCTGGCAGAAGCTCGCGTTGTGTGCTCATAAGCCGCCTTGCGTGGTCGTACGCGTGGCACCCTGTTTGCCAGTATAAACTGCAAGGGGTGTGCCAACCTAGTGAGGCTGAGGCCATCGGTCAAGCCGCACCGACTACGGCAATCGCGTAACATCGCCGCAGCCCGACTACCGGAGAACGGCATGTGCGGCCGCTTTCAGCTCAACAAGATTCCGCGCGAGATCCGCCAGTGGTTCCCGCCGACATGGCGCTGGAGATTCCCCGGCGACATCGTTCCGCGTTTCAATATCGCGCCTTCGACCGAAACGCTCGTCGTCCGTTCCCGGGACGGTGACATCGTCGGCGAGATGCTGATATGGGGCTTCCGCCCGCACTGGATGCGGCAGAAAGGCAAAGTGCAGATCAATGCGCGCGCGGAGACGATGTTCGACACTCCGATGTTCGAGTATTCCGCTGGGGCGCGTCGCTGCCTGGTCATCGCGGACGGATTCTACGAGCCGAAGGGCAAGACGCAGCCGCGCCCCTGGTATCGCTTTCACTTCGCGGACGAACGCGCCTTCGCCATGGGCGGGCTCTGGACGCGCTGGCACGGAGACGAGGAGAGCTACGACAGCTTCACGATCGTGACCACGTCGGCCAATCTTGCCGTGGCGCCGATCCACGACCGCATGCCGTTGATCCTGGACGAGTCACGCTTCGACCGCTGGCTCGATCCGCAGACGCCGAAGGACGAAGCGGCCCGGCTGGCGGCGTCAGGCGAGCACGCAGGGCTGGTCAGCTATCGCGTGTCCGACTACGCCAAGAACCCGCGCAACGAAGGGCCGGCGTGCATCGCCCCGGCGGATGAACCGCCCGCGCCCGTGCAGATCAAGCTGCGTTGACCTCGCAGAAAATCCTTGCGAACGCCCGGTCGCCCCGCCGGTACTCTTTCCGCGATCCGGGAAAATGGCCCGGCAGCATGACCAGCCCACGCATTTTCGCGCCGTCGAATGTTCTCCACCCGGCCGGCGAACCGGAACCGCTACCGCCGCGGATCTGATAGCCGCATAGGGCACGGCGCCCGTCACGCAACAAGCCGTAGGTGTAGGGCTCGACCACGCGCTTGTGCCCGCCGTATGTGAAGGCGACCAGCCGTCGGGTTCCGATGGCGGAACAGATCGGCGAATCTGCGCCGCGGACATTGCCAAGGGACGAATCGGGCATTTATCGGCTCCCGGAAGCTCATGCGTCCAGGCCACGACGCATGGATGACGCCTGCGGCCTATTGCGTGTAGAGTGCCTCATCGTTCAGGCCGGGCGCCGCGGATCAGCATGGAGCAACCGAACAGGTACATCGCCAGCGCATTCTTTTTCGCCCTGCTGGCGGCCGTCACGCTGGCGTTCTTCGGCCTGCTGAGCGAGTTCCTGCAGCCGCTGTTCTGGGCGTCCGCGCTGGCGATCATCTTCCTGCCCCTGCAGGAACGGTTCGTTGCCGCCATGCGCGGACGTCGGGCGCTGGCGGCGCTCGCGACCATCCTCGTGATCATCCTGGCCGTAATTCTGCCCCTCATGCTGGTCGGCTTCGCCGTGGTGCGCGAAGCGGCCGATCTCATCGAGAAAGTGCAGACCGGGGAGCTCAGCATCGGCCAGCCGATGCGCTGGGTCGAGCAGCAGATGCCGTTGGTCGACGGGTATCTTGAACGTTTCAACATCGATATGGATCGCGTGCGCACCGCCCTTTCCAGCGCCGCGCTGACGTCCGGCCAGTGGATCGCCTCCCGCGCGCTCGTGATCGGCCAGAATGCGCTGCGATTCACCGTCATGCTGGTCCTCATGCTGTATCTGCTGTTCTTCTTCCTGCGTGACGGCCGCAAGATACTCGACGGCATCGTGCGCACGCTGCCGATGGGCGACGAGCGTGAACGCGGCTTGCTGGCGCGTTTCGCCGAAGTCTCGCGCGCCACGATCAAGGGCACGTTCGTCATCGGCGCCATACAGGGCACGATCGGCGGCGTTGCCTTCTGGGCGCTCGGCATCGAAGGCGCGGTGCTCTGGGCCGTCGTCATGGCCTTGCTGTCGCTGCTCCCGGTCGGCGGCTCCGGCATCGTCTGGGTACCCGCGGCGATCATCCTGATCGTCACCGGGGACATCGTGCGCGGGCTCATTCTCGTCGTCATCGGCGCGCTCATCATCGGCCTGATCGACAATCTGCTGCGGCCGAGGCTGGTCGGCCGCGACACGGGCATGCCCGACTTCCTGATCCTGCTCTCGACCCTCGGCGGCCTGACCTTGTTCGGCCTGTCCGGCTTCGTTATCGGCCCGATCATCGCCGCGCTGTTCCTGGCCGTCTGGGAAATGTTCGAGCGCGAGTTCGGCGGCCGCGATAAACGAAGCGCCGATGAAGCCATAGGCGCAGACGAACCCCTCGCACCGGAGAAATGAAGCGCATCAATCGCGTTGCGTCCAGTGCCAATCCCTGATCTCCGGCATATCCTGACCGTGCGCCCTGATGTACCGGCCGTGCTCGATGAGCCGGTCGCGCAGCTCCTGCTTCGCATAAGCCTCCATGTAGCGTAGCCGAGGCACGCGATCGACGGCGTCGGCGGCGAGATGGAAGCGGTCGAGGCTGTTGCGCACGACCATGTCGAACGGCGTGGTCGTCGTGCCCTCCTCCTGATAGCCGTGAACGTGCAGATTGCGGTGATTCGTGCGCCGGTAGGTCAACTCGTGGATCAGCGCCGGATAGCCGTGGTAGGCGAATACGATCGGCTTGTCGGCCGTGAAGATCGCGTCGAAGTCAGGATCCGACAGTCCGTGCGGATGCACGGAGTCGGGTTGCAGCGTCATCAGGTCTACGACGTTGACGACGCGAACGCGAAGATCGGTGATGGAATTCCTGAGCAGGTCCACGGCGGCCAGCGTCTCCAGCGTCGGCACATCGCCGGCACAGGCCATGACGACCTCGGGCTCGCCGCCGCGATCGTTGCTCGCCCACTCCCAGATGCCGATGCCGGCCGTGCAATGCTTGATGGCCGCATCCATGTCGAGATACTGAAGCTGCGGCTGCTTGCCGGCCACGATCACGTTGACGAAATTGCGGCTGCGCAGGCAATGATCGGCGACCGACAGCAGCGTATTGGCGTCGGGTGGCAGATAGACCCGGATGATGCTCGCCTTCTTGTTGACGACGTGATCGATGAAGCCGGGATCCTGATGGCTGAAGCCATTGTGATCCTGACGCCAGACATGCGAGGTGAGCAGGTAATTGAGCGAGGCGATCGGCCGCCGCCAGGGCAGCTCGCCGCAGGTCTTCAGCCACTTCGCGTGCTGGTTGAACATCGAATCGATGATGTGGATGAATGCCTCGTAGCACGAGAAGAAGCCGTGGCGGCCGGTCAGCAGGTAGCCCTCGAGCCAGCCCTCGCACAGGTGCTCGCTCAGCACCTCCATGACGCGTCCGTCCGGTGAAACGTGCTCGTCGCTGTCGAGTATTCTCGCCGTCGAAGTGCGATCCGTTGCTTCGAACAGCGCCGTCAGGCGATTCGATTCGGTCTCGTCGGGCCCCATGACACGGAAGTTGCGCCGATCCTCGTTGAGGCGCATGACATCGCGCAGGAAGGTGCCCAGCACGCGTGTCGACTCCGCATTCGACCGGCCCGGCTCCGGCACGTCGACGGAGTACTCGCGGAAATCCGGCAGGCGGAGCGTCTGCAGCAGCAGGCCGCCGTTGGCGTGCGGGTTGGCGCCCATGCGCCGCGGTCCCTCGGGCGCGAGCGCCACGAGCTCGGGCCGCGGACGGCCCGCCTCGTCGAACAGCTCCTGCGGCCGATAGCTCTGCATCCATGCCTCGAGCTGCTTGAGATGCGGCTTCGATTTCGCGAGCCCCGCCAGCGGCACCTGATGAGAACGCCAGGTGCCTTCGACAGGCTTGCCGTCGACCTCCTCCGGGCCGGTCCAGCCCTTCGGGCTCACAAGCACGATGGCGGGCCACGGCGCGCGCCCGCGAAAGCCGTTTGTCCGCGCGTCCTGCTGGATCGAACGTATCTCGTCGAGCACTGTGTCGAGCGTGTTTGCCATCGCCGCGTGCATGGCGGCGGGGTCGTCGCCTTCGACGAAATACGGCCGGTGACCGTAGCCTTCGAGCAGCGTCCCGAGCTCCTCGCGCGGGATGCGCGCCAGTACCGTGGGACCGGCGATCTTGTAGCCGTTCAGGTGCAGGATCGGCAGCACCGCGCCGTCGTGGACGGGATTGAGGAACTTGTTCGAATGCCAGCTCGCGGCCAGCGCGCCGGTCTCCGCTTCGCCGTCGCCGATCACGCAGCAAACCAGCAGACCCGGATTGTCGAATGCCGCGCCGTAGGCATGCGCGAGCGAATAGCCCAGCTCGCCGCCTTCGTGGATCGAGCCCGGCACGTCCGCCGCCGCATGGCTCGGCATGCCGCCCGGAAACGAGAACTGCCGGAACAGGCGGCGCATGCCGGCCTTGTCGCGCGGCACATCCGGATAGATCTCGCTGAAGCTGCCCTCGAGCCAGGTATTGGCGATCAGCGCCGGACCGCCGTGCCCGGGTCCGGTGATGAAGATCGCGTCGAGGTCGCGCGCCCGGATGACGCGGTTCATGTGCGCGTAGATGAAATTGAGGCCCGGCGTCGTGCCCCAGTGGCCCAGCAGCCGCGGCTTTATGTTCTCGAGCGTCAGCGGCTCCTCGAGCATCGGGTTATCGAGCAGATAGATCTGGCCCACGGACAAATAATTGGCCGCGCGCCAGTACGCATCGATGCGTTTGATCGCGCGATCGTCGAGAGTACGGCTGCGCTGCGGTGTTGCATCGTTCATGTCAGTCCTCCATGGAAATGGGGACACGCCGAAAAATGGGGACATGCCTGATTTTCATCTGAGAATCAGGCATGTCCCCATTTTCCCTTGCCCCAGGCTTCTTCGCATTCCTCCGCGATCGCGCGCTCCTCGTCGGTCGCGACAACCAGCAGGCGTAAGCGGCTGTCGTCGGTTGCGATGTCGATCGCCTCGCTCTCAGCCGGCTGCGCAGCCTCGTTGCGCTCCCTGTCCAGACGCGCCCCCAGATAATCGAAGCCTCCAGAGATACGCGCGCGGATCAGCGCGCTGCGTTCGCCGATGCCGCCGGAGAACACCACGGCATCGATCCCCCCCAGCACGGCTGCATAGGCACCGATGTATTTGCGGGCACGATGCACGAACACGTCGATCGCGAGCTTGCAGCGAGAATCGCCCTGCGCAGCGCGCGCTTCGATATCCCGCAGGTCATTGCCGACACCGGACAGCCCGGCAAGGCCCGCATGCCGGTTCAGCAGATCGTCGAGCGCATCGGCGTCGAGCCCCGCCGCCCGCATCAGGTAGACGAGCAGGCCGGGATCCACGTCGCCCGAGCGGCTGCCCATGACGAGGCCCTCGAGCGGCGTCATGCCCATGCTGGTGTCGACGCTGCGCCCGCCGTCGATGGCGGCGACGCTGCAGCCGTTACCGAGGTGACAGGTCACGAGCTTGAGGGATGCAAGTTTTCGGCCGAGACAGACTGCAGCTCGCCGCGCGACGTACGCATGACTGATGCCGTGAAAGCCGAAGCGGCGCAGGCCGAAGCGTTCATTCAACTCGGCCGGCAAGGCGTAGGTGCGCGCGTAGTCCGGCAGGGATGCATGGAACGCCGTGTCGAAGACGGCAACGTGCCGCGCGCCCGGTAAACCGGCCCGGGCCGCGCGAATAGCGGTCAGGCTCGCCGGCAGGTGCAGCGGGGCCAATGGGACGAGGGCGGCAAGCGCCTTTTCCAGCTCGTCATCGATTGTCCGCGGCGATACGAAGTTCGCCCCGCCGTGCACCACGCGATGACCGACGATATCAATGGACTCCGCCGCGCACTCCGATGCGACGATGTCGAGCGCCGCGCGCACCGCCTGCTCGTGATCGGCCGCCTGAATCGGGCGCTGCTCGTTTCCGAGCTCGAGGCTGGTCGCGTCTCCGCCGATATCGGCGATGGTCAATCCGGCGCTGCGGCGCCCTCCGTCGAAGAGCGCAACCTTGAGCGACGAGCTGCCGCAGTTGAAGACGAGCGTTCGCATCCGTGCGCGGTCATTGTAGCAGCCTCTTTTTCGAGGGCGGCTTGTTAAAGTATTAATAGATGTTTATTACATAAGCTATTAATACTATATCAATTTTGTCCCCGCTCCTCGCTTGCCCAGACCAGGCGTATGAATGCCGCGTACACGGCGAACGAGATGTCGTCCCGGAACAGCGGACTGTCCGCGTTCCCGGCGCCCTGATGCGCCGTCAGGTTGCCGCCGAAGAAAAACTGGTAACGCCCTTTGTCGCGCCTGACGCTTATGCCCAACTCCGTGCCGACATAGCCGCCTCCTGCATTGAAGGCCGGCCGTCCGGCGCGAGCGAACTGCGGCTCGACTTCGT